>NZ_JBBIRC010000014.1:0-27856 GCF_037442045.1 Ferroplasma sp.
CAATCATGGTTTCAACATATATAATGAGTGTTCCTGAAAATGCCATAAGTGCAACTATTCTGATAACATCACTTTGTTGTAAGTTCTCCATATATGTCTTATTAGACATGTCTATTTAGTATAAATATATTTTTAACTCTTGCAAATATTTAATAAAAATACGATTATATATACTCATGAATTTTGAAACTTTGGAAATAGAAGAGAAAAATGGTACTGGTTTTATCTATTTTAAGAGGGAAGATAAATTAAATACTTTAACGGTTCAGATGGTAGATGAAATTTTGCAAGCCCTTAATGATATGGAAAATCATTGTAAATCAGTTATAGTTGGCGGGAAAGACAACTTTTCTGCAGGTGCTGATGTATTCCAATTCTCCAATATAGCTCCAGAAGAAGCATATGAATTTCATAGAAAATTAAACAAACTTGCATTATATTTTAGAGAATACCCACGCCCTGTAATCTCTTTTTTAAATGGCTATGTGCTCGGCGGTGGCCTTGAAATTTCACTTTCAACCGATATTAGAATATGCAGCAGGAGTGCTGTTCTTGGCCAGCCTGAAATTGCTCTTGGAATAAATGCAGGCGCCGGTGGGAATGTAATACTTCCATCAATTACTGGAAGAAATAGGGCACTCTATATGATACTTACAGGAGAAAAGATAAGTGCGAAAACTGCATATGAATTTGGACTTGTAGATATACTTGCAGATAATGCCGTTGGTAAAGCAATAGAAACTGCGGAACTAATAAACTCCATGCCAGAAAAAGCAGTAACTCTGGCCAAACGCGCTGTAAATAATAGTGCAAATAATGATATTGTTAAAAATCTTGATTATGAGGCTGCACTTTTTGGAATTTTATTTTCAGAAAAAGAAACAAAGGACAGAATAAACAATTTTATTGATAGAAAAATAAAATAATTTATTCTTCAATTTCAATAAAATTTCCTTCTTCTTTAAGATTATATGTCTTAAGTGTATATTTTTCCATAGGTATTTGGGGAGCTATAAATGGTGGCTCAACCATTTTGCCTGTTTCAAGTTCAAATTCTGCATTATGGCATGGGCATCTCACTCTTTTCCCATCATCAACTACATTTCCAAGGACACATTTAAGGTGAGAGCATATTCCATTAATCCCATATAATTTTCCATTTTGCTTTGTTATAAAAACAGTTTCTCCATTATCAAGATTAATTGATACATGGTTTCCTGAATTTTCCAGTGCTTTTATTCCAAGTATTTTCCTCCATGTCATAATATTGTATATCTGTATTAAATTTATAATTTATGGAAATTGTTTAAAAAATCCCAGCATGAAACACTGGAAACTTTCTTATAGACATTATGAATAATATTGTATGTTTATTAAAAATAAAAGTGCCCATAGTTTTGATAAAACCGTAAGCCTTACCCTGGAATTTTTAAAATTAAAAGCAATAAAAGTATTCAGTGTTGTCAACCATCAAAAAAACGCTGAAGAAATCGGATTAATCATGGAAAATGAGACCGTAATCTTTTTTGGTTCTCCTGCTGTCGGCACCTTGCTTATGAAAGAAAATCCTGAAATCGGTATTGAACTGCCATCAAAGCTTTTAATATATTCAATAGGTGATGATACCTACATTTTATACAAGGATCCTGAAGAGCTGGTAAATCTCTATGGAATAAAAGAAGCCAGGAACGCAATTGAAAAATTAAATTTGCTTTATAGGCTTATTGTGAACAATATAATTTAATATGTTTAATTAAAGACTTTTCCCCGGTTTAACGGATATTAATCACGTTTCATAATTTCCTGACCCACGGGGAATTCGAAGCCTGGCCCCTGATCGGATGGTCATTGCAATGTGACTCGCAATATGCTATATCCGGAGCCCATTAAAGGCCTGGTTGTTTTTGGTCTTACGTCGTCATATATATTCATAAATCGTATATACTTATTAATAAGACAATACATAATAAGATCATCACTTTAATATTTTTGCAATCTGAATGTTTTCCTTTTTTAAGGTCTTTTATAGATAATTTTTAATAACATTTTTTAAAAATTTTCGCCATAGTGTTTAAGAAATGATTGAAAACATGGTATTTTCAATTTACCTCGTGGATATTAAAATCCAAATTTTTGAGGTTATTAGAAAATATTTATAGTGAAAGCAGTGTATACATTGATAAAATTATCAGGAAAATTTCAATATAAATATCCAAGCATAATGAAAATTTGAGAAAGCAGAAATCAATAGTAGCAGTGGCAAAATTATTTTTAGAAACAATGCCGTCAATTTTAAAAAAATAAAAAATATATTATTAGCATTAAAATAATTCTTTATCTTATCCCGAATTGAGTTCCTATATAAACATTATAATATAGAAAAGAAAGTTAAAGCGCGAGAAATGAAATAAATTTAAAGGATGGTAAAGATTAGATAATATTTCAAAGAAGTAATCATGCAAAAGCCATATTGAGTATTATAAATACTAATTGCTTAGAATATTAAACTGAAATATTTACACTTAATTAAACAGTATATTATAGAATATATTCGATAAAGATATTTATATATTATATCACTATATATATATATATATATATGAATGAACGCAATAAAATATTGCTAAGTATTGCTGTGGCAGGGCTTTTTATCCTGCTAGGATTTGCTGGCTATGGAGGGATGGCGAACAACACACTATCTGGAAATCAGGTTTTAATGCCTGCTAATTCAGGAACAGCTACTGCAGTTGGTTATGCAGGTCAGTGTGGTAAGGATATTTTTGGTGCAACAGTTATACAAACATGTACCGAGGCAACATGGTTATATTCTTGCTCAACAGGGAGTTTGGTTCACGAATATAAACCTGCTATAACAGTTAAGAAGGCGAACTGGGATATAATATCGTGGACAGATTCTAAGACAGGCTGGACAACTGATGATTCAAATCACATTGCATACGGAGATTTTCAATACCATTGGGGGATATGGTACATACACGCCACGCAATCCTATTATTGCAAAATAACCGTATCACCAAATTCATGGGGAGGCTATAGCACTTCATATGGTTCAGGCTGCTACTGTTAAAAAATATAATTTAAAATTTATAGAAAATATATTGTATATTATTTTAATTCTAATATTATAAAACTGGTGAAGTGTAATGAAGAAAAAAATTAAAGTCTTACTGACGGTAATAATAGTAGCTATTATATTGTTAGGATTTTCCGGGTCATTTACAATGCATAATGGAGAAGTATATAGTATTTTTACAACTAAACAAAAGCCCTATGAATCTGGACATTATATGAATTATTCAATAAATAAAGCACCGGGCTGGTGCCATACGTCGGGATATTTAAATGTATCATCAATACATAATCATGTCTTTATGAATACTTCTTTAATGTATCAGGACATTCTGATTAACAATACGGAAATTAACAAAACAATTGTTAAATCAGTGGAATTTAATGAATCACACGGTCATTTTTATTATAATAATTCCATAGTGTATTTGCCATTTTTTTATACAAATAAAATAATAACACATATAGACGATTCAAAAAATAAATACATTGGAGATGCATATGTAAACGAAACAAAAGGCAACTTTACACTTCAACTGATCACAAATCCACAGGGAATTTTCAAATATCATGCAGGAAAACTTGTATGTTTTTTTGGAAATGAAACCTACCCGGGAATATATGAATACGAAGCTGACACAAGCATGCTTTATCATTTCCAAGGCGTTAATCCTCTAATTGATTCCATTCTCAGTCTTATTCTATATAACGGAACTCAACCGATTCATATGAGTTTAACTCTCCATAAAACCAATTATATAATATTTCCAATAGACTGGGATTATGTTGCGTTAACGTATATAGTCGTCTTCGTTTTAACATTCATCGTTTTTATTGCACCAGTTATTGCAATATTTGGAATATACAGTTATGCTAAACGCAGGAGGAGAAGCAAATGAATAATATTATAGAATGCGTTAACCTATCAAAAAAATACGATAAAAATTTTATTTTTAATAATGTAAATGTAAAAATAAATAATGGCATAAATGGATTTGTTGGCCCTAACGGTTATGGGAAAACTACCTTTATAGAAATGTGCACCGGGCTCAAAAAATATTATACAGGAGATTTGTATATAAATGGCAAGAAACCAGATATTGAAAAAAATGAAATTGGGCTTGTAATGGACAAACCAGTTTTTCCAGAAAATGTCAGTGTTACTGATTACATAAATATTATAAGCCAGTTGTACGGAAAGAAACCAGATGACAGTATGATAGATGTTCTAAGATTAGAATCTGTGAAAAATAAAAAAATAAGAACACTTTCTGCTGGTTATTTAAAAAGGCTTGCATTTGCTGTAGCTATTATACACAATCCTAAAATTGTTTTTGCCGATGAGCCTTTTTCTAACGTTGACCCTGCATCAATAAACGCCATGAAAGATATTATAATGGAAATGAAAAAAAGGGGAGTTTCCTTTTTAATATCCTCGCATGATTTACAGGAACTGGTTGACATAGCCGATAATATATTTATTATTAAAAATAATAAAATAAGCAAAATAGAACGTAAAAAAATTAATATCTTTAAAGTTATGTTACATTCAGATAACTTAAAAGAGTTAAAAGTATTTTTAGCCAAGGATTTTAATATAAACAACGAAAATGAATTTGTAATTGTAAATTTAAATGAAAGAAAAGATATAAAAAAGCTGTTTTTCAAATTGTCCGGATTCCAATATAGTATAAATTATATAAAAACAGTAAGTGAAAAGGAGGAGATATTAAGTGATGTTATTAAGGCAATTGATGAAGATTGATTTTAAAAATAATAACTTTTATATGCACAGCATTTCAATAATACTTATTTATTTAATTTTATCCTTATTTGTAAACTCCATTCATGCAAATTTGGATCAGAAAACAGTTGATTTAACAATTTTTCTATTTGTTGGGCTGGGACTAATAATGAGCATAACTATGATTGAAACAATAAAAGGTGAACAAAGCAAAGGTTTAATTAAAACGTTCGTTTCTTACCCAATATCACCTGTTAATTATATCGGATCTAAATTTATTTTATATTTAATCTTTGATTTAATTAGTGTATTTATTGGAACTTTTATAATTATTCTCGTTTTCGGGAATTTAAAAGCAAGCTATTTCTGGCTCTTTATCCTTTTATCTCTGTTTATAATCTTATCATCCAGAGCGATCTTTTCTATTGCTATTATAGCTTTAAGGATAAATGTTATACCAGAAATGATAAGCATTCTTTTTTATTTTGGTATTTTGATATACACATTTGGGTTTATATTAAACGTTAAAGCTTTTGTCACATTATTTCCATTTTTTATTTATTACAAAAATATATTGAATATGCCTATTACGCATATTTCAATATTTGACATAATCGTCATGCCCATTTTATATGCAATATTTGTAATTGTTTCATTCATTGTTATTAAATTTGTTAAATGGGAACTGTTTTATAAATACGCTTAAACCATAATAAATACCATTTTTTGGATTAAATTAAAAATTACTAATTTTATAAAAATCTCTGAGTTTTGATCAAAAATTGTGAATTCAATGAAAGGTTATAATATTATTGCAAATAACTTGCCAGCATAATTGTGGTATAAGCCAATCAAATTATCAGAGATTTATTTGGCCTATAAAAAGCAATAACCATAAATTATCCGGTATTTAAATATAATATATAGTTCTATAGAGATTGGAATATTCTATATTCGAAACAAATATAGATGAAAGTGGAATAATACTGCCTCCCAAAATATTATATAATATTATCCACACAAAAAAACTTAAAGAAGACTATTTAGAAAAATAACATACGAGAAACTTTAACAGATAGAAAAATACAAAAAATACCAGATACCAGATACAAATATAGAGTATGATCGTAATTCCAATGTTAATATGCATGAAATAAATTGAATGGTATTATTCTGTGGTATTATCCATAAACTATAAACAATAAATAATTATCAAAATAATATTAAAAATTCAATTATTGCCCCATAAATTTTGACATTCTTTGAGAGACTGATTCCGGAACTTTTCCCATTGCAGCCATAATCATATTCATATCCCTTTTTTTCATATCCTCTGGTAGTTCGGAATTTGCCTTCATACGCAACCCAACAAATGCTTTCAATGCCCTGTCATCCATTTCTGAGGCAATTCCAAGGTTTGTTGTGCAAAGGCCGGTATATGTTTCATCATCTGCCTTGTTCATTTCTGTAATTAAACTCTTCATCATTTCGACTTTTTTTTCGTCATCTTCTTTTAGCATATCGCCAAATAATTTTTGCATCGTGACTTTTCTATTTTCATTATCCATTTTTGCAACTGCAAGTATATCTACCATTTTTATCATAGTGTTATATTTTTAAACAATAAAAAGGTTTTTATTGCAATAAATTCATAAATATGAATATAAAATACAAGAATTGGTTTCACTCAATTATTGCTATTTTATGCAACATCATTGACGATTAACAGCATGATATAAAACAGTTTCACCTGCATTTTTTGATTCTATTCTTCCTGTTCTTTCCATATGAATAAGATGTGCAATAGTTTCCACTATTGCAAAATTCTTTTCCATGTAATTCATATTTTCAAGTTTTCTCCCTCTGCTCCATTCAATAGAGGAAGCAACCGAAAATGCATTTTTCCAGTCTTTTAAGTTAGCGGATAAACTGTCCATTCTTCTATTATGATGTTCTATTATTTGATCAATTCTCTCAGAAAAGTTTGTGAAGTTGTCCCTGTGTCCAGGATAAGCAATATCTACCTGATAATTTCTTATTTTTTTCAGGCTTTCAATATACATTCCCAGATAATCAACATTATTCATGTAAATGCTGATGTTTGGAGTTATATTGCCCAGAACATGGTCTCCTGTCATCATAGCTCTAATATCTTTTAAATAAATTGCAATAGAACCTGGAGAATGCCCAGGAACATCTATTATTTCTGTATCTTTCATTTCAATATTTTTCAGTATATTTAAATCCAGTGAAGCATAATAATCAATGAATTTTATGGCCATATTGCCTTCAGTTATTCTGGAGTACAGTTCTTCTGGAACACCATTTGATAACATTAAATTTTTAAATTCTATGGAATATTCGCTTAAATTGTCTGTCATATATTTAATGCTGTCATAATCACTTTTTGATATATATGCCGGGATATTGTTATATCTGTTCAGGTAAAGTGCCCCACCAATGTGGTCTATATGCAGATGTGTAATTATGCACATATCAATTTTTGAAAGGTCAATAGAATTTTTTATTTCATTATAAGCATTTTCAGACATTCCAGTATCAACAATGTAATTATAATCACCTGATACATGGTATATATTTGCAGTTTTTAATGCCCTGATTTCTATGGGTACTGTGAGTTTTTTCACAGAGTTCATTTCTCTAGATATAATGATGCTTAATTAACAATTACTATAAGGCATAAATAACAAATTTATTGCTAAAATATTAACTAGTTTATATAAATTACGAAGTAAGGTGAAAGCTAAATGAAAAGCGGCAGTAAGAATTATTCACACATTGTTGAAATATCTATTGCTTCATTTTCAATGAATTCTACTCTTAGATTCTTTATCCCTGTTCTCATTCCTTTACTGGTGTCATCATTAAATATTACAGTGGAGCTTGGATCGCTTTTAATAACTGCCTACTGGTTTGCCTATACACTTTTCCAGATTCCTGCCGGGGTTATATCCGATCGCATTGGCGTAGCCAGAATGGCAAAAATTTCTTTTGTTTTAATGGCTTTATCGTTTTCATTATTTTATTTTTTTAAAAATTCATATTATGCAATATTTATAATTCAATTTATTTTGGGATCTTTTTCTGCAGCTGTGTATGTTTCCGATACATCAGTAGTGCAAAAATGGCTACCCACAACGCTGAGATCAACATTTGTAGGGATATACCAGACAGGATTCTTTATTGGGGCATCGCTTGGCGAATATTTAATCCTCAGAACATTGTCCATTGGTTTTCAGTTTACATTTATTTTAATCATTGCAATACTTATAACTGTTGCAGTTTTAAATTACATATTCTTAAAGGAACCGGAACATAATAAAATCGAAAAACATGGGAAGATAAATAAAAAAATAGCCTACGTTGCTATGATAAGGTTCTCTGCAGGTTTTATATATATCGGATTCGTTACACTTTTTACAACATTTATTGTATTTGATCATCTGGTTCCATATCCTGATGCGTATTTATATGCATGGATCCCTGCTGCAGGTGGAATTATAACATCCCCAATTGGTGGAATGGTCTCGAGAAAATTGAAAAATGGAAAATCCCTTGTGTCCATTTTGCCGGTTATTATTCTTGCACTAATGATAATGTCAATGAATTATGTATATGTTACTGCAATATTCATCATGTCTTTTATGACAGGAATGCTTTATGGCCTCTATGCCGGGCCTTCCATGGGCATGGCTTCAGATTTTAGCGGAAGTGACAGAAATCTTGCATCATCAAGCAGCATTTTGAATTTCAGTTCACAGGTTGGTGGGACAATATCACCGTTGCTAATTGGATTATTATTTTCTATTTATGGAAATTTTAAAGCTGCATTTATTATAATAGGTTTAATTTCTATAATTGTACTTATATTTCCCTTAATAAGGCTAAAAATTTAAAATTATTTTATTTTTCTCAGTGCTGCTTTATCTATTTTCCCAGTACTGGTCAGAGGCATTTCCTCTATAATAATAAATTCAACCGGAATCCACCATTTATTTATATGCCCTTTAGAAGCTTTTAATTCCATAAATTCCCTTAAATCCTGAATGTTTATGGTTTCAGTAACTTTGAGCCATGCCACGGGTTTCTCTCCCCATTTCTCATCCTCAATTCCAGTTGCTGCTGCAATTTCTATTCCCGGGTATTCAGAAATTATCGATTCTATAATAGATGTGGGTATCCATTCCCCGCCGCTTTTTATAACGTCCTTTACCCGGTCCAGTATTTTTATTCCGCCGTCCGATGCCATAGAAGCAACATCGCCTGTTTTAAACCAGCCATTCTCATATTCATTTCCATCAGAGTGATTCAGATATTTTCCAGGCAGCCATGGAGCTTTAACCCATAATTCACCGATATTCCCATTATCAACTATTTTTCCTTCGCCGTCTCTTACAGTAGCATCTACCATTGGAACTGGATAAGTTACCGACCTCAATGTTTCATCTCCTGCTTTTCCAAGTGAAATTGAAGTGGCAAGCATATCTGTTCCTCCGTAAATTGTTGAAAATTTAATATTCCTGGCATTAAGTGCTTTTGCCAGGCCGGAGTTAATTGGAGAACCGCCAATGAGCATCTTAATTCCAGAGAGAATATTCTCTTTATCATGCGCAATGAGATCGTAAACCATAGTTGGAACCGCATTGATCCAGGTTACTTTATTTTTCTTTATTTCATTTAAAACCTTTTCCGCATTGTATTTTCCTGTCATTATATAATCTGTTCCCAGGTAAGCGGCATGAAATGCAGAACCCCACGACCAAATATGGTAAAATGGAATAAGTGAAAGAATTTTATCCCTATAATTTAAGGATGCAGGTGTTTTGAATAATCCAAGTTGATAGAGGATGCTTAAGCCCCCATTAACAGCTTTCTCATTGGTATAAAGTACCTCTTTTGGTTTTCCTGTAGTTCCTGATGTGAATAATATTGAATAATTATCATTTCCACCTGTTCTTTCTTCCCTGTGAATATCACTGTTTAATAAATCTTTGAATTTGATATAATTATCATTATTTGATATGGATATAACATGATCTGCTTCAAAACTCTTTCCCATGCCTGCATTCAAAAACTCCTCAGAAGCAAATACATATTCAGAACCAGATTCTTTAACAGTTTCCATTGCCATATTCCATGGAAGTTTTATATTAACCGGGTAAATAACAGAACCTGTCATGCTGGAAGCAAATAATAGCTCCATAAATTCTTTGGAGTTATAATCGGCAACTGCAATAACCGTTCCATTTGAAATGCCCATTTTATTCATGGATGTTGCAATTCTGGATACTTCCTGGAAAAGTTTTCTGTATGTAATATAATTTTTTCCATATATTACTTTATTTTCTGGAAAAATACTGGACGCCCTTCTTAAAATATCAATTATTGTAAAGCCATTTCCCATATTATCGCCTAATTTTTTATAGCCCTCTGCTCTCTGTCAATATGTATGAGGCTATCAGCATCAGCACTATTATCGTAATCTTCTCTTTTCACATATCTTTCAGCATACAATTTTCCTGCTTTTTTAAAATCAATATTCCCTGTTTTATTCCCTATTTGCATTAAAAGCAGTGCAGCCATAGAATGCCCCATTGTTTCCATAATATATTTTGCATGGAACTGAGCTTCTTCAGTGTCCATAATAAGTAATTTTTCTATGCCGTCTTTTAGAAGTTTATAACATGATTCTGCAGTATTTTTTTCTTCCTTTATTTCTGAAACGAGTTCTTTAAAATCTGAAAGCAATTGGATATGCGCCTTTTTTCTCATTATCGCTTCAAGCATATCAAGGGCTTGAATATTGCTGGCACCTTCCCATATTGGTGTTATAAGTGCTTCCCTGTGCCACCGTTCCACCGGAAATTCTGATAAAAATCCTATGCCTCCATGCAACTCTGTGGCCATCTGTGTAATTTTTGCAGATGAATCAGCTGTTATATTTTTTACAATATGTGTCATTAATCTTGTATAATTGTATTCATCATCATATGGTGGCTTTGAGTGTATGGAATTGTTAAACAATTGAATAGACTTAAATGTAAGTGCTATAGAACCTTCCAGAAGCACTTCCATATCAAGCAAATCTTTCTTTATTCCGGGATGTTCGATGAGAGTATTCCCAAAAGTTTTTCTTTTCATGGAATAATAATATGCTTCAAGGTATGCCTTGCGGGCTATTCCACAGGCTGCCGCTGCATTATCAAGGCGAGAAACCATTAAATCTTCAGTTATATAATAAATTGCTTTTCCAGCATCACCGATCATATAAGCTTCGGAACTGTCCAATTCTACTTCGCCTGAAGGTACACTCTTTGTTGCACTCTTTTCTTTTAGCCGCCTGAGATTATAATTCAGTTTTCCAGCGCTGTTTTTTCTTGGTAGCAGGAATAATGAAAGACCTTTGGCACCATAATTATCCCCATGAAATGCAGAAGTCAGTGAAACATCTGCAAGCCCTGCATTGCTTGCAAAGTATTTATCGCCAGTTAGATACCACGCATTTCTTCCCGATTCTGCTATTGTTTGATTTGCACCAAGATCACTTCCTCCCTGAATTTCTGTAAACCATGTCGCACCCAGTAAGGTGTCATTTGTATCACCAATTAATCCCGGTACGTAATTTTTAAGCTCCTCAGGTGCATATTTATGTATTGCATAAGCAGTCTGGTGCGTTAATGTCAGTATGCAATATATTCCAGGATCAGCTATCAGATATCCCATGGCATAATGTTCCATAATATTTTTACCATGAAAATATGGCCTGCTAATGCCATATTTATGTATAAGTGTTTCAAGTACGTTTTTTTCAAGAGGATTTATAAGAACATTATCTATTCTTTCACCGTTTATTCCCCACATTCTCTGGGCTGGAGGAGATATTTTATCTATATAATCTGTGGCTTCATATAACTCTTTTCCTGCATATTCGCCTAGTGAACTTAAATCAAGGCGTTTCCCAAGATAGAATTCCAAAATTTCCTGAAAAGGCTTATCTATATTGTAATGGTTTTTTCCATATATATTTGATATATAGGAGTATGTATCATCCATATCAATATAAGTATAGTCCATATTTAAATTTATGTTACCGGAAAAATATTAAATTTATGCCATTTTCATTAAATAGTTTATAATAATATCAATAAACAATATATGCTTAAAATAATGAAATATCCAGGATCAAAAACTATAATCATCGACGAAATTCAGAGAATATACGATCTTTCTGCCTCGTCTACTTTTGTGGATGTGTTTGCCGGATCAGGGTCTGTAATTCTAAATATAAGGGCAGTAAACACTGTATATAATGACCTTAATAGAGACCTCTATACATTATTTTCCGTGCTGAAGAATAATTTTTCACCACTTTATAAAGCAGCAGATGCACTTGCAAAAGATAGAAAAATGTTTTTTGATTATTATGATGGCCGTATAGTAATTGACATAGGCAATCCTGATGTTGAACGGGCATTTGCAACTTTCTTTAATTTTAATGCGGGCTTTGGTGGAATGGGTGAAACTTACGGGAAAAAAGATAAATCGCTATATGGAACTTACCGCAAAAATGTAGCAAATCTACTGATAGCAGAACCAAAAATAAGGAAAATGAAAATAGAAAATATGGATTTTCGGGAAATAATAGATAAATATGATGACCAAAACACATTTTTTTATCTGGATCCGCCATATCCTGGAAAAAACTGGTATGTACACAACTTTCTTGAAAATGATTTCACCGATCTGAATGATACAATAAACAAAATTCACGGTACATATTTAATAAATTTCAATTCAATGGACAATTTGCCCGTCAAAGTATTTGGAAAACCTTCCTTTGTAAAGGAATATGCAAATGAAAATGGGAGGCCTGGAGAAAAAAACTCTAAGAAGTTTTCATTCTATACTAATAAAAGCATAAAACTATAAACAAACTTTATGGGAGGAAGAAATAAATCTGATAATCAGTTATTTTCTAAAAATTTAAAAATTGTGATAATGGTGAACACTTTTTGAATGTTAATATATATTTTTAGTTGATAGAACCGGATTAAAACAATGAAAAAAAATTCATATAATATTTATTCATAATACTTATATGTAAGATTTTGTGGACATATCCTTCTATAGAAATAAGTATTTAATACTAATTTTGGTATTTGTCATTCTTGTTCTGGAATATCTTCTTGCTTATTTTGCATCCCCTCCAAAGATCACCATTAACTCTTTTTATTTATCATCCTTTATTTTGCTTCCTTTAGTTATTGTGTTATATATTAAATTCTTGTACTGTTCAAATTATAAAGGCTCAAAAATTATGATAGAAAATCTAAAATTATCCGATTTTAGAAACGATTCCAATGTAAATACCTATAAATTGTTTGATAAAAATATAAAATATCCTGCATTTTTGGTTATAAAAGCCAGGCCTTTTATATTTATTAATGAAGAATACAATAAAAAACTTAGTTTGGAGGAACGAAATGCAGTAATCTGGCATATGCTTTTTCATTATAAGCAAAGAAGATTTTATAAATTTTATCTCTACCTTCTTTTCCTGTTCCTTGTTATTATTTTTGATCTGGAAATAATCACACTCTCATATTTTATACTTTATGGTTTTTCGAAATTTGAATATTCTCATTTATTTTCAATTATTGAATTTCCAGTTATTATGTTTCTATTTCTTTTAAATTTATTTTCATTTAATTATAGCCTTGAAGTAAATGCTGACAAATATGCTTCATACGAATTTAAAGCAAATGAGGCCATAGTATCAGCCAATAACAAAGCTATCGAGTTTATCATGGACAATTAATCCAGTGAAATCCACGACAAATATAAAAAATATTATGAAATAAGAAATAGAAGAATTTTAAAGAATTCTTCCCGGGTCAATTCCAAATGGTAATCAATGATAATACAAATTGTGTATCGTATCCGTATGAGAATTCCGGTGAATTCAAAGCATTGGGAAATATGGAAAAGTATAGACAGGATATTTTTAATTGATATTACTAAATTTTTGATTTATAAAACTTTTACTTTCCTATTCAACATAGTGTATCAAGTCGATTTTGTATTATTCATTATTTTCGTGAATCATTAATTCATTTCACAGGATTATTATGAAATCATGGCAACAAAATATAAAAAATTCGAATTTACATAAAGTTAAATTTTATAAAAATAAAAATAGTTTAGTAAAAATATTATAAATTATTTTAGAATGTTACATCTGCTGTTGCAAATGGAGCTTTCTGTGATGGTACAACAAGCGTTACCGTGTATTTTCCATGCAATTCCATATGTAAACTTGATGTTAAATCCATATGTATTGTTGCTTCATCTCCAAGAGGTATGTATATTCCGTTATATGGGGAAACTTTCACATCGGTATGATAATGATACACTGCATCTACAATACTGAATACATCCGTTGATATATTCTGTGAAACCAGTATTATTGTACCACTGCTGTTTGTTAACTCAATTTCTGTTATCATTGCCTGATTTGGCCCATCGAGATCTGTTACATTCATGACCAGTATAGATGAACCATTAGTAGCATTCATTGCATATGGTGAACCCTGAAATTCAACTTTAGGAACTTTTGAGTCGTTGAATAAGGGTCCATAAACATTTGCATATGCAATTTGCCCTGTTAGAAGTACAAAGGTAACAACAATCACAGCAAATATCAGAAATACTGACAGTATTTTTCCTGTAGATGTTTGATAATATTTTGTGAAGTGATGTTTCTCAAGATAGTCGTCTTTTTTGTCTTTTTTTACAGCCTTCATTTATGTCACCAGAGTTTTATCCACCTGAGCAAAGGTAATTTTGATATTCCCCTGTCACCAAATTTCTTGTACAGGAAATAGTCAAGTCCCATTGCTCTTCCAGCACCTATTATCATAAGAGTCACTGACCCTGCAAATAATAGTATGCCTATCTGCCATTCATCCTCACACGTAGCGCCCAACCAAAACGCAGGCTGGAATCCTATTGCCATCATTGCACCACCAAAAGCAGCCAATCTTGTTAAGAAACCAACAACCAGCATTACGCCGGCAGTTAATTCCACAAAAGAAAAGAATGTTATAAATGGTGCTGCAAAGTTGGGATTTTCTAGGGCGAACAGTAAAAAGCCCTTGAAAAAACCGGCATGTGGCAAAAACGATACAAGTTTGTTTAAAACAAATGTAGGTGTTCCCACAGCAAGTTTATCTGGTGCAAGTACTGCTTTTCTTAAACCTCCGTCAAGATAATCCCATCCAACAGCAAATCTAAGAAACCATGTGTATAGAGTTGGGGTCATAATCTTAGTTTGACCTTCTAAACCTTTAAGGTTTGCTTCTGTAGTATTTGCATTCAACATAGTTTTCCATGAAGAATTCTAATTTAATATATAAATATTGTTATTTTTCTGAAAATATTTACTATTTACTGATTTTTTTTGTCTATTTTTCACTATAACATATATTTTCATTCATTTTATGAAAAATATAGAGTAAAACATTTTAATAATATAACTTATATTGCTAAATTATTCTCTTTCTGTATATTAGAATAATAATCTTAATATTTTCACTTCAAATTTAAATAACAGTTATTTATCTAGAATTAATGAATAAAAAAATAGTTACTGTAGGTGTAATCCTTCTCATGTTGGGAATAGCACTTGGTCTTGCAGGCTTTACAACAATAGACAAAGCACCTGTCAATACATCAATAGTAACTGTTCAAGCTGATAAAGAATATAGAACTCACACCATTATTTACTGCGCCGGAGATATTCTTGTAGTAGCCAGTCCAGGCAATCTGTCTGGCATTGTAGCACTTGATAATTGTAGTAATGTTACAAACTCTTCAGCTTTGCATAATTATAGTATCAGCCCGTCAAAAACTATTTCTGGAGCTCTTGAATATACAAATTTAAAAACGGGAGAATATAGATTTGTAATATTTTCAAACAGTACTCCGGATACGGGTTATTCTCTTGAAACTCCAACGGAGCATACTAATTTAATATACGCAGATTATGCCTTTGAGTTTGGAATACTTATATTCATAGGAGGAGTTATTGTAACAATTGTTGGAGCAATAATGAAAGAAAAAAAGAAAATGAATATAAAACCAATATTAAACAGAAAAAAATAGAATTTATTATAATTAATAATATTTTTAACATTAACTATAAAAATTATCAGGCTTGGATTACTTGCATGATTTCATGCTTTCTGTACAGCGTTATTTATTTGTTTACAGGCATTCTGAATATAACTTATATTCATTCCATTATTTAATAATTGATTATCACTATAACTTGCTATTTTAGCAGGACTATATAACTGCCCGTTCAATAAATAAGTTCCATTGCTCCCAGTAATTATAATTATTGTATTAATGTGGTGTGGGCTTACTGAATCAGCACTTGTCTGGAAATAGCCACCTGAAATCCATTCCTGTGTCGTATACTTTTTTGCAATATTATAAAGCTGTGGCGATAATAGTTCTTTTAATTCACTCAAGCCATAGTTAACTAAATTTCCAGTAATAGATTGATTCTTAAAATTACCGGTTAATGTTTCATTATAGAGATAAATAAAATTTGCACTTAATCTAGAGGAGGTATAGTTTTTAAAGATTAATCCTGGCGTACTAGCAAACGAATCTTTAGGGTCTGAATGCCAGTTATAATAAGTAACATTTCCATATTTTTCCAGTGTAAAATACAAAGGCCATGATAAAGATGCTCCAATGGGGCATCCTGCCCAGCTTATAACTATGACTTTTTCTTTACTGGACTTATAATCAACTTTGAAAAATCTGTTGGCTGGTTCTTCAAAGGGCGATAAAATAAAAGGTGAAATGATTATAAATGCCAGAATAATGGAAAATATTATTACAATTATATTGAGAAATTTCTTTTTCATTTATTTTTGATATTAATATTATATATTAAATTTATTTTTGAATCGTATTTCGCCGATGATTTATAATATTTTAAATAGGCATGAGATATTGAAGATAATATATATGTTCCATAAAAATAATGCATATTTATTAAAAATGAACGCAATACATCTTGGCACCAATTATCTCTGGATATCCTATGAGTCTTATATATTGCCTATAGAATTGTTATCATATAATAAAAGTTCCTTATTTTTAGGAATAATAGCCTTTTTTGGAACAGCAATCGGTGTTTTTACTGGATTAGTATTCGGAACCTTAAGCGATAAATATAACTTTGGATGGGGACGTCGTGGGCCATATATTCTGACAGGGGCAGTCTTGATAGTACTTGCCATTTATGTGAATCAATTATTAACTATATCTCTTGCTGGCATATTGCTTGGATATATCATGATTCAGGCCACTTCCAATACAGCTGAAGGAGCATATCAGCCATTATATGTTGATATTTTAAATAAAAACCAGAGAGGAAAGGCCACCGGTATCGGAGGCATATTCAGGTTAATGGGTTCAGCAATGGGATATGGCATTACCGGGTTTCTAATAGATACGAGATATCGAATTTATGTTTTAATCTTGATAGCAATAGTTGTAATAATTACAGCATCATTGACTGCCAGTACAATAAAAAAATCAGATGTAATAATTAAGCAAAAAAAACCGAATTTAAGAAAATTATTCCTGGATATGTTTAATCTAAAACATGGGATGAAGAATTATATTTATGTTGTAATTGGAAGTTTTATGGTATTTTCTGGGGTTATTGGCCTTTCGTTTTTTGAATTATATTTCTTTAAGTATATACTTGATGAGGCAAATCCCGCATATTATGTTTCAGTTGCAGGCATAATTGTTTTAACGACTTCATCCATTGCATCTGTAATTTTTGGAATTTTATCTGATAAAATAGGAAGAACAAAAATTCTCTTAATTGTAACAATTATTGGCGGAATAGCGATGATATTAATACCGGAATTCGAAAAATTTTATTATTTCCTCATACTTGGTTCGGCAATAGGCATCTCATATGGCATTTTTATGAGTGTTTCCGATGCTCTTGCCAGTGATATGTCACCATTAAGCGAAGCAGGCAAATTTATGGGCTATTATAATATGGCTACTGGAGGCGCTTCATCAATATCTCCGCTGATCTATGGTATGATTTTATATTTCTCAGTTTCTTATTCCATCGGCTTTAAATATGTTTTTTACACAGCCGGCGTATTCTTTTTTATTGGCTTCATATTGTTTTTGAAAGTATCGAGGGATAATTTATAAGTATATTAATAATTAAAGATATGTGACAAAGTATTCAATGAAGTCATTCAAATATATATTTGGAATGAATTCGATTTATCTTGGCAATAATTATTTATGGACATCGTTTGAATCATTATTTCTTCCATTTGAAATAGAATTATTAATGCCAGAAAAATTACAATCTATATATCTGGGAATGATTGCATTTACCGGCATAATGATTGGTATATCATTTAATTTCTTTTCCGGAACAATTTCAGATTTATTGAATACAAGAATCGGCAGAAGAAGGCCATTAATATTGCTCGGTTCCGGCATAGTAATTATTTCCCTTCTGGCCTTTGTTATAATTAACAAATCAATACTTTCAGTATTTTTGATGTATATTATGATTGAAATAGGCTCTAATATAGCATATGGTGCATACCAGCCATTAATTCGGGATGTTATACCATCTAACCAGAGAAGCACCTCGTCCGGCATAAGTGGATTTTTTACATTGCTTGGTTCTGCCTTTGGTTTTGGAATTTCAGGATTGCTTATGGGAATGCATTTATTATTTTATGCAATTATTATTATTCTAATAACAATTTTAATAACTGCCCTTACAAATTTTTTTACAATACAAAAAGATGATTATATCAGCAAATCCGAACTTATTAGCAGTAAATTATTTAAATTTATTAAAAATCTAAATGCGTCTAAAAAATTTAAATGGATGTACATTGCCAATTTATTTATAACGATAGGGAGCTCTGGATTAATATTTTTCGAATATTATTATTTTGAATATGATTTAAATTTAAAAAATACTGCAATTTATGTAGCAATTGCTGGGGTCTCTATATTATTAATTTCTGCATTATCTGCAGTCGCAATTGGCATACTAGCAGATAGGATTAATAAGGAAATATTATTGTTAATTTTCCCTTTAACCAGTGGCATAAGTATTTTATTAATTTCTTTTATACATAATTTTTACATATTTTTAGTTCTTGGTTCTATAATAGGCATATCTTATGGTAATTATTTTGTAATTACAAATTCTTATATGAGCTTTATAGTTCCACATGGCCGTGTTGGAAAATATTTATCCATATTTCTTGTTTCCACAGAAATTGGTTCTGCATTCTCGCCGTTGTTATATGGCTTTATTCTATTTATTTTTAAAAACCTTGGCCCACTAGCATATTCAAGATTGTTTGAAATTTCTTCAATATTTTATTTGGTTGGTTTTATAATTATACTGTTTAAAGTTATAAACCGCAAAACAATTTTCAAATTAAAATTATGAGTGAATTTAATTTGTTGAAAGATAATGGAAAAGCCATATTACTCCCACTCAGTTTGTCCTGTAATAAGAATAAATAAAAATATTATGAAATCTGTATAATTATTTTTGTTAATAATGATACTTTAACTATATATGTTCTTATAGTACAGGTAAACTGTTCGATATAATTACCTGCTGTAAAGGTAAATATTAAATAATATTTAAAAATCATATTTTATAACAAATATTATTGATTTAAAGGAATTTTTATTAGACCAGAAAAAGCTATGATAGAATTTGTATCTGATGATAATACAATAAAAATGGAATTGCCATTTGAAATAAATTCAGTAACATCTGGCGTCACAGGTATAATAACAGGACCCAGAAGATGTGGCAAATCAACTTTTTCTTTTCAAATTCTCAAAAATTATCACTTTGAATATGTTAATTTTAACGATGAAAGATTAAATATATAATCAAACAATCTAAATGAGGTAATTGAAGCTATATATTCCCTTGAAGGAGAGGTAGATATAATTCTATTTTATGAGACTTAACAAATACAGGGATGGGAAAAATTTATATCAAGATTAATTGATGAAAAAAGAATTATAATTACTGGAAGCAATGCAGGTTTTACTGGAACTGGGCTGTTTACATACATGACAGGAAGATATGTAAATTATGAACTTTTACCTTTCAGTTTCAAAGAATTTCTTTTGTATTACAAATTTGATATCAATGAAAACTCTATTTATACAACAGTCGAAAAGGCAAAACTAATTAGTCTTATGTAAAAATATATAGATATTGGTGGCTTCCCTCTTGCCCTAAAAATTGGAAAGGATTATTTAATAGATTTAAACAACGATATCATAGAACGTGATATAATTCTCAAATATATGGTATAAAATTAAAATCAAAAATTAGGGAATTATTGCGATATATGATTACAAATTATTCATCTGAAATAAGTTATACAAAATTAAGAAATGTTCTAAAAATTACTGGAAAAAGCACAATACAGAACTGGATTTCCTATTTCAGCCAGTCTTATATTATTTTTACTGTGGATAGATTTTCATTCAAAGTTAAAGAATCTATAATGGCCCCTAAGAAAATATTTGTAATCGATAACGGATTAATTACAATGAAGGATTATAGAAACCATGAAGTGGATTTTGTTATACGCAAAGGAAGAAATGTCATTAAACTAATACAGGTGACTTTTGCATTTTCAATGATATATATATAAGAAAGAGAGAAATAGATTCTCTGTTAAAAGCTTCATCAGAATTGAATTGCGATAACTTATTTGTAATAACATGGGATTTCAGGCCTATGGAAAAAATTGGAAATAAAATTGTTAAGTTTATGCCATTAACGGATTGGCTTACCAATAAAAACAACGCAACTGATTAATGGTTATTTTTAAAAGCGATTTTATTGTAGAAATATAATCTATTAACAGCATTAGTACCATATTTTCTCATATTCGAGTATATTATATATTCAGGCAATCAGAAACATACAATAAGGTTATAAGTTGCAGGATAATTTTTAATTTAAAATTATCAAAAAAGTTATGGAATATTGAATTTTGCTGTTGTATCGTATACAATAAATTTCTAAATTCGTTAAGGTTAAATACTCAATTTTAGTTAATGTTGTTTATGAAAGGTTTAAAAGTAATATCAATAATAGTAATAGTAATAATAATAGGTGGTATAGGATTTTACGGCTACCATTATGAAACAACAGGGACGATGAAAGTTGAGGTAGCTGATACCATGCCAGCAAATATGTCGGCAAATGCACCGGACGCGGCAGGAGCATACTTCAATATTACAATCCATTCTATTGGATTATATAATTCAACAAGTGGATGGCACAATTATACAATAAATAAATCAGTAGACATATTCGGAGTCTTATCAAGTAACGCATCAATACTCGGAAATCTTAGTATTCACGCACAATCATACAGCAAGGTTATAATCAATGTTACAGGTGCCAGCATTTACTGGAATGCAATTGGAATAACATCCAGCACAACCATACACTTTGACCATCCAATAGATATAATAGTGCAGGCAGTCACAATACACGCACATGCATCAACAACACTTGTTCTGGACTTTCACATGACTGATTTAATAAGTTCCTCCTCATCATTGTCTGGAAATGTTAATGCAAATGTAATTTACTGATTTTAAAATAATTTTGATTTAAATTATTTTTTTATTTTATATATTTTTACTGTTTAAAAGGAATTTCATTTATCATAATTTTACTAAACAATATATTAATTATTGTAATTATAATTTACTTCAATGGAAAATATTGTTGTTATACATGGAGGCGCGGGCAGCCCATCATCATTAAACTCGGTACTAAAAGAAATTTTATCAAATATAATATACAACGGGACTGCTTTAGATATGGCAATAAAACCTGTTGTTGCAATGGAGAATAATTCTATATTTAATGCTGGTACCGGTTCAGTGCCAAGAATAGATGGCTCCATACAGATGGATGCTGCAGTTATGATAGAAAATGGCTTTGGATCTGTTATCTGTATAGAAAATGTTTCAAATCCAGTGCTTGTTGCAAGGGATGTAATGGAAAAAAGCCCTCATATCATGATCAGTGGTGACGGTGCAACTGAATTTGCAAGGAAAATGGGCCATGAATATTATAATCCTGAAACCGAGAAGAGTAAAAACATGATGATTAAATTTAAGGAATCATTAAAAAATAATACAATTCCCGAAAAATTTCAATTTATGTTTAAAAGTTCTGAAGATACTGTCGGTGCAGTATCGAGGATAAATGGAAAATTCGCTGCAGCTGTTTCCACAGGTGGAAGCTTTCCAATGCTGAGAGGGCGTGTTGGCGACTCTCCAGTAATAGGTGCCGGTATATTCGCAGGAAATAAGGGTGCAGTTGTAGCTACGGGCATAGGTGAGGAAATAGCAAAAAGTTTGCTATCCTACAGGATATATGAAGCAATAGGAACTGAAAAACTTTCAGATATAGTAAAAAAAGAAGTAAACAAATTCAAAGTTTCCGCTGGAATAATAGCTATAAGTGAAGAGGAGCAGTTTGCATATTCCAATACTGATATGGCATACAGCATGCAACAATATTGACTTTATCTTTACGTATTAGTGCAATTTTTATACAGGAAAAACATGGAGTGGTACTCTTTTATAATAATATTAGAACTTCAAAACGATAAACGGGTATTCGCAGTACTAATTTCCAGTTAACAATTTTTTTATTTATCATAACATTATATTATTATGAAAGCCGTTGCAATTTTGCCTGCATTTCTAGATCTTAATAATATTAAGAAATCAGTAGATCAGATAATGCCTGGCATAGACATTCTTACTGATACAGAATTTGATAAAAATGATGCAGATGTTGTTGTAATAACAACCTTTACCCCATTTGGCAAAAAAGAAATGGACAAATTCCCGGAATTAAAATATATCCAGGTTGCAAGTACCGGTTATAATAATGTTGACATTAAAGAAGCAAGAAGAAGGAATTTATTGTTATGCAATGTTCCCGTTGCCAATAAGGATGCAGTTGCAGAGCATGTTATAGGGAGCACTTTAGCACTTCTGAAGAATTTTATTCCCTTTGATTCCCAGATCAGATCGGGGCACTGGCCTCTTCTGACCAATTCAAGAGAATTGCAGGGAAAAATTTTCGGCATTATCGGAATGGGCGCTATTGGAATAAAGCTTGTACAGAAATTAATCCCTTTCAATGTCGGCATAGTGTATTATGATCCACGCCGTTTGCCTGCAAAGGATGAAGAATTTTATGGAATTACATATCTTGAACTTGATGAACTGGTAAAGGCTTCTGATATAATATCTGTTCATACACCCTTAACAAAAAATACCAGATTAATGTTTAACGAAGATAGATTTAAATTAATGAAAGAAAATTCCATATTTATCAATACAGCCAGAGGAGAAATTGTGGACGAAAAGGCTCTGGTAAATGCCATAAAAAGTAAAAATATCTACGCAGCCATTGATGTGTTTTCAAAAGAACCACCAGACACATCATCTGAACTGTTCCATCTGGAAAATGTACTGTTTTCGCCCCATATAGCAGGTGTGACCATGGAAAGCCAGGAACGCTTTATAACAGAAACAATTGGAAATCTTATAAGATATTCGCAGGGCATAGTTCCACTGTATAGAGTAGAGGATGAATTATGAAAGGATATGAAATACTTGAAAAAACTCTTACCACCCTGAAACTCGATCCAGTATTTGGCAATCCTGGAACCACAGAAATACCAATGCTGCGTGGCATTAAAAATTATTATCTCACTCTGCATGATTCAATAGCAGTTGGAATGGCAGATGGGTATGCCCAGTACAGTGATGCTGCTTCTGCTGTTAATCTGCATTCTCTGCCCGGGCTTGGAAATGCAATTTCATTCATCAATACAGCCAAATGGAACAGGTCACCAGTTGTAATAACTGCAGGCCAGCAGGACACCAGGCACATAGTTTATGATCCCATACTTTCTGGTGATTTATTGAGAACCGTATCCGGGCTTGTAAAATACTCCTATGAGATCAAAAACCCATCTGAGATTCCTGTTGCATTCAGAAGGGCAAAGGCAATTGCCATGACACCTCCAAGAGGTCCTGTTTTTTTATCAGTGCCGATGGACATGATGGATTATGAAGCTGAAAATCTTCATTTCTCCGATGTTACAGTTAATACAGATTTCAGCGATTCAGCGGCTATTTATGAAATTGCTGATAAAATAAATAAATCCAGCCATCCTGCTGTTGTATTTGGTTATGAAATAGATGTTTACAATGCCTATAGTGAGGCTGAAAATTTTGCAAATAAGCTTGGTGTTGAAGTATACAGTGAGCCATTGGCATCCAGAGGAACATTCAATACAGAAAACAAGCTGTATGGCGGTGACCTGCTTCCTGCATCAACTTTGATGAACCTTAAATTCCTTAACAATGATTTAATTATTTTCATTGGTGGTGATATTACTTTCTATCCATATCTTCCTTCTCAGCCATTTCCCGGGAAAGAAGTTATATTTGTAGGAACTGATATATCATACAAAACCGGCATTTCCTATATAGTTAATCCCAAAATATTTTTGAGGGAAGCTGCAAAACTGATAAAAAAGAAGGGCAATTATTCCCGGCCTAGAGATTTTCTGTATCCAAATAAAATTGCCAGGCAGAGGATTACAAGTGGTGTTGATTACACTCTCTTTAAAGCTAAAAAATTATTTTCGGATTATACTGTAATTGATGAAGCCATATCTGGATCCGAAAATGTGAGGGCAACGTTTGGTTATGGATCCAAAAAATATTTCACAGCAAAATCAGGGCAACTTGGCTGGGCCACGGCAGCATCCCTTGGAATAGGGCTAAAAAACAAAAAGACACTGGTAATTATCGGAGACGGAGCGTTTATGTATTCGGTGCAGGGATTATGGACTGCAAAGCGATACAATATACCTGTTAAATTTCTTGTTCTCAATAATAGCGGATATAATATACTGAAAAGTTTTTCAAAAAGTTATTACCCGGATATGGAAGGAAAGGATTATTTCCAGCTCGATCTGGATATAGAATCGATAGCCAGAGGATTTGGAGTTGAAACAATGACTGCAGGTATGGATATGTCCGAAATGCAGTGGCTGCATGAGGGGGATGTTCCAAAAGTACTGGTTGTCCATACTGAAAAAGCTGCGGAGAAACTATTTTTATAAACTTTTTCCGATAATTTTTACTTGCAGGTTTAACGTTCTGAAAACAAAGTTAATATATGGTTATTATGTTATATTTATTATGGCAAAATTTCCTGGTACTGAATGGGCAAAAGAATATGTGGAAAAGCTTAACTCAAATTCCGCTTATGCGGAAGCTGGCAAAACATGGGATGATTCAATAACACTGGTGGTTCAACCTGATGAGTTATATAAAGATACATGGTACCTCTATCTAAATTTAAAGGCTGGCAAATGTATTGATTCTGCAACTGGAAAGGAAGAAAGTGATGTTCCAAAATCTACTTTCAGATATATGGGAAAATATTCTAACTGGGTAAAACTGATAAAAGGTGAAATAGATCCAATTCAGGGCCTGATGACTGGAAAATTCAAGCTTGAAGGCTCAATGATGAAAATAATGAGATACACAAATGCAGCGAAGGAAATGGTAAATACAGCAAAATTTGTGGATACGGAGTTTTAAATTCCAGCCGCGTTGCCAGTTATATACCACAATTTCCAACTAAACTGGCTGAAATTTTTATTATGAAGGCGCAATTATGAATAGTATATATGGAAATATTATCAATGGAGTAGAAGAGAAAGAAGGTGAAAAACTGGAGGTAAGGAGCCCTGTTGATGGTTCCTTAATTGGATATATAATAAACTCCAGCAGGGAAACAGTGGAAAGGGCAATACAGGCATCAAGAAATGCTTTTGATAAATTTTATATTTCATCAGATATTAAATCAAGGCAGAAATTGATAGAAAAACTTGCAGATATAGTTCAGGAAAAAGCAGATTTATACTCTGAGCTGGAATCAAAAAATACTGGAAAAACTATCAGACAAAGCACATTTATGGATATACCAGTTGCCATATCCCATATTAGATATTTTGCAGAAACAAATGAATTTCAATTCCAGCGAAAAATTACACATCCAGAATATCCCGGCACTGAAGGAATAATACAGAATGCACCAATGGGAGTTGTAGCATCAATTGCACCATGGAATGTTCCATTTTTAATGGCAGTATGGAAAATAATACCTCCTGTACTGGCTGGAAACGCTGTTGTGATAAAACCATCACACTATACTCCGCTAACAGCTATGGAGCTGGTCAAAGATATTAAAACTGCAGGATTTCCAGATGGGCTTGTTAATCTCATTAATGGGACCGGTAAAAGTACTGGAAATTATCTTATAGAAAGCGACAATATTGATATGATCAGTTTCACAGGCTCCACATCAACAGGGTCCATGGTAATGCAAAAAGCAGCAAAAAATATTAAAAAGGTTACCCTTGAGCTGGGAGGCAAATCACCAAATATAGTTTTTTCCGATGCTGATCTCGATCATGCAGCAAAAGGGATAATATTTGGGATATTCCTGAATTCAGGGCAATTATGCGAATCTGCCAGCAGGCTTATCGTGGAAGAAAGCATAACGCAAACATTTTTATCAAAAATAGAAGGCCATCTCAATGCATTTAAATCAGGAAATCCCATGGATTTTGATACAGATATCAGTGCCATAACAATACCCGAACAGAGAGAAAAAATTGAAGTAATGATAGAAAAAACTGTCAGGGCAGGCGGAAAAGTATTTTATTCAAAGAAAATGGAAGGAATGCCTGATAAAGGTATATACTTCCCACCAACATTGATATCAGGCATAAAAGCAGGAAGTGAAATATCAGATGAAGAAATATTTGGGCCTGTACTCACTGTATACCCATTTAGAACCGAAGAGGAAGCAATAAGCCTGGCGAATGACACCAAATACGGGCTTGCGGCAGGCATATGGTCCAGTGATGTGAAACGTGCAGGCCGCGTAGCTTCAATGATTAACGCAGGCACTGTATGGATAAACGAGTACCATTTGCTTTCTGCTGCCGCACCGCGAGGTGGTTTTAAGAAAAGTGGCATTGGCAGAGAACTGGGGCTTGAAGGAATTCTGGAATACACACAGACACGCCACATATTCTATGGAAACAACGAGTCTGGAATGTCAGATGTTGCATACAGCATATTAATTAAATCTCAGTGATATTATCTTTTACATATTCCAGTGCTATGAAATTTAAATTCGGAATTTTTATTTTATGTGTGGGAATGAATAATAAAAACACATATAAAATTCAAATTTCCGGAACCGAAATTATATAATCAATTATAGCAATAATCTTATATACTAGTGATGTGTATATTATTAACAATGAAAGCCAACGAAGTCCTTAGCCTCTTGCAGATATCCAGAAAGACGCTTCATGTCTATGCAAAAGCAGTTAGGATTCATTATACCGTTATGCCAAATAAGAGGTACAACTACAATGAGGAAGATGTATACAGGCTCCTCAACAAGGATGTAAAGAGGAAAACTGTTCTATATGCACGTGTATCATCACCTAAACAGAAAACAGATATACAGAACCAGATAGATCAGATGAAGCAGTCGTGTTTCATGAATGGTTATACTATTAATGCAATATATTCTGATATTGCTTCTGGTATATCATTTGAAAAGAGAAAAGGATTCTTTGAAATGCTTGATCAGATTATGGACAATAAGATTGAAAAAGTTATTGTAACATATAAAAACCGTTTAAGCAGAAGTGAATTTGAATTATTAAACTATATATTCAAAAAATACAGGACTGAAATAATTGTAATCTCTGAAGTTGGGAATACTCAATTAGA
>NZ_JBBIRC010000015.1:0-27015 GCF_037442045.1 Ferroplasma sp.
TTAGCAACCATTATTGAAAGTTTTCCAGGGCCTGCACCTATATCAAGTATTTTTTCTGGCTTCATACTATTCATTTCATCCAGTGCAAATTTATACAATTTTTTGAGAAGCCTCCATGCTATGGTATCGTAAAACGATGTTGTAAAGAATCCAAATTTCTCTTCACCTTCAAAGTAGTAATCTTTCATATCAGGTTATGGCAATTAGTAATTATAAATTTTGTATAATTCAATCATATTTTCATCATATAATTCAAATTTCTACCCATGTTTAATCTGTCACCGGGAATTAAATATTTTTATTAACATATCTAAATAAATATGTGGCAACTTTTAAATATTAATATTCAATATTTAACTATGGAATTCAAATTGACCAAATTAATAGGTATATATCCATCTACCAGAAAATCCTGTGATATTTTATTTGATAAAATAAATAATATGAAGGATGAAAAAATAATAATTGATTTCAGTGAAGTTGTTGGTATCACGCACTCTTTTGCATCACAGTATGCTTATCATAAAAAAAATTCTCCAAAAAATGTACGGGAAATAAATATTAATGATAACGTATTGAACATGATTAATTTCACTAACAAACCAAAAAAAATAACTGATAACGAAAAAATTGAATTAAAAACTTTTACGTTGTAAATATATATTAAAATAAAACTTTATATTCTCAGCCCATTTAAAAAAAGAAAGAATGCTATGGCAATTAATTTAGGAATATTCAGGAGCAAATGAACATCACAGGGATATGTTGAAAGGCGTTCCGGAGGACTCTTCCGTTATGCTTATAGAACAATCATGAAGCCAATGCAACATAATAGTAAACAATACCAGAATATTTTAAAAATGGAATATAGAGGTTGCGTTGCACCGGGGAAGTTAAGCATCATAAAGATGATAACCTTCAAAGGAATTTACTAACATGGTTAACAAATTTCGTAACCTGGCGTTATTATACATATTTAAGGTAATCTATATTTTGTAGTACTTCTGTATCTTTAAATATTATAGAGATTAATGTGCCATTAAATTTATATTTCTCCTCGACATTATATATTGATTTGCTATTATTTAAATAATGGTATATCCCTTGCCCAGATATAATTATAAATTCGACGCCCTTATTGCTGCTTATAATATTATTTATGGTATTTAATCCATAACCGCGTTCTTCTCCTTTTGTAGATATACCAGATATTGCCTCTTCCAAACATTCACTATCATCTTTTTTTCTTATTCCATGAATTTTGAAATCACCCGGGATTCCAATACCATCATCGTAAATTGATATTTCAAGGCCAAGTTTATCATAGTATTGCAGAATAAGATAATTGTTAGATGACCCAGAATGTTGTTCAATATTGTCGAATAATTCTCCAATCATATATCCAGTTAAATTTTTGGCGTTCGAGGGCAATTTTAAATTTTTCTCAATTATGTTAAAAATTTCTTTTAAAATAGCATTATAATTTTTATCATTTAATGTGGAAACAGGTATTGTGTTTGTATCTGAAAGCACCTGATTATAATTTTTTAGATTAAAATCAATATAATTACTGCATAATTGAGAAACGGGATTTTTATATTTAATATTTTTATTGTTTAACAGTGGAAAGATAAGCAATAAAAATTCTGGATCTATAAATTTATAATCACCAAGGTCGATTAAACCTGCGTCAAAACATTTATTCATTACTTTCAAGTATTCCCGGTACCAATCCAGCAAATTATTCATTTAACATTATGATTTCCAGAACATTTATAAGCCTTCCTCTCTTAGTGAATAATCAACATATCTGTAAGAATGAAAATTATATAATGAAGAAATAATTTACCACTGTGGATGCAATTATAATGGCAGGTGGTGTTGGAAGCAGAATGGGAACATGTAAAAAAATGCTTCTTGAGATTAATGGGGAAAAAATAATAGATATGATTGTAAAACAATTAAAAGAACAAAATTTTAGAGTAAGTATGTGCATAAGCAAAAACACGGAATTTCTTGACTATTATCCTGAAGTTGCAAAATTTTACGGCAAAGGAAACTATACTGAAGATTTAAAATATGCCATTTCACAATGTTCATTACCTGTTCTTGTAATTTCTGCAGACCTTATATTCCCGACTGATTTGCTTTACAAATTTATAAAAAAGGCAGATTTAACAGGTACAGGAGTTGCTACCCTTATTGTGAATGGAGAACTCTCTGGCATATCAATGTTTTTTGAAAAACCTGAAGATGAAAATCTGCAATATAAGAATATAAATATAAGCACCAGTGGATTCTTTAATTTGAATCGGAAAGAAGATTATGAAAAAGCTGTAAAATATTATAAGAATAATTCGAAAGTTGAATAATAAGCAGTATGGAAATATTAAAAATAGCAAAATTTTTTTAACATGTATACATTTGAGTAGTACTGGACTTGACCGGGGAGCCAGGCCCTCCCTGTGACCCGTGCCGAAATGCGGGGGCGACTGTCTGGCGAGGGCAACCAGGCCTCTGGCAGTCTTCATGGAATCGTAGAGTCTCTGTCCTTTTGGATTGGGGGTTTGTACATATAACCTCAAAGGAGGATATGTGTGCAATTTATTGGGAAAATCCGCCAGGCCCGGAAGGGAACAACGGTATTCTGAACCATCGATGCTGAGAGGGTGCGGGGAGGAGAGGAAGTGGAGGACGCTACCAGAACACCTGGACTGAGCCAGATGTGTCCAGTATTAAGATTATTTATGTATAAAATTATTCAGGACCCGGTAAATGGCCCAATAAAGATTGATGGCCTGTTTAGCGAAATTATTGATTCACAATATTTTCAAAGATTGAGATACATAAAGCAACTGGGATTGTGCAATTTAGTATTTCCAGGAGCGAACCATTCAAGATTTGAGCATTCACTTGGCACAATGTTCATGGCACAGGAACTGTCTGATTCATTAAAAATAAAAAGTAGAATGCCGATAATAGCTGCTCTTTTGCATGATATAGGACATATGCCATTCAGCCACAGCCTTGAAGATGAATTTTACTCCCTTTATCATGTTGTTCATGAAGATTTGACAAAAAAAATAATATGCGGCAATGAACCTTACGGTGAAAGTACAATTCCTGACATTCTCAAAAAATATGGGTATGAACCTTATGAAATAGCAGAAGTTGCTACAGGCACATCAAAAAAATATCCTTTGTTTTCGAACATGGTAAGCGGTGCGATAGATGTTGATGAGCTGGATTATTTAAGAAGGGACGCATTATTCTGCGGTGTGACTATGGGGCAAATTGATTATAAAAGATTATTTAACACATTGATGATAGATGGCACGGACCTTGTTGGCGTAGAAAAATCTATTCCCACCATAGAATCCATAATAATTACCCGCATATTGATGTTCAATACAGTTTATTTTCATAAAACCAGCAGAATAGCTCAAAAAATGCTAGGTAATGCATATATTGACCTGAAATGTAAAGATAGCAATGATATGAAAATGACAGATTTTCAATTTATAGAGAAATTAATGAATTATGGTTCTGCCGAAACCGTTAAAAAAATTATGAACCGCAAGCTTTTCAAGGTTGTGTGCAGATGTAAGTATACAGAGAATGAAATGGATAGATTACATTCTATTCTTGCCCATTTTCCGGAACATGAATATATTATTGATATAATACCGCCATTATACTTTTCAGGTAGTAATAGAATAAAGAATTATGCAAAAGTCTATTACCGTGGCAATTTAGAAAGCATAAACAATGTATCTTCAATAGCAATGGCCCTTTCCAATGAAATGGAAAATAAGCAGATCATAGTATCTGCTTCAAGCAGCATTTATAATAAAATTGGAAAGTTGATTTTACAAAAATAAACAAATGTTGTTTCCTATACCTGTTTTTTAAATGAATTTTTAATATGTATTAGTGATTCCAGAATAGGAGATAATACAATATAGATAAATTTATAATTTTAATAAGAATTAATTTCTATGAAAAATAAAGAATTGGCAGAGATATTTAATAATTTATACTATATTTTAAGCATGGATGATAAATCCAGATTTGAGGCTCTTGCCTATCAAAGGGCGGCAAGAACAATAGAATCCATGCCAGAAGATATATCTGATATTTATGATAAAAACGGCATGGAAGGTTTGATGAACATACCAGGAATTGGAAAAGGACTTGCACAGCATATAGCAGAATATTTGAAAACCGGGAAAATAGAAAAATATGAGGAATTAAAAAAGCAGTATCCCATAGATTTTAATGATTTATCAAAGATGGAGGGCATTGGCCCAAAAAAGGCTTTGGTATTATATAATCAACTTGGAATAAAGAATATGAACGATTTAAAAATAGCAGCGGAAAATCATAAGATTAGGGACTTATCAGGCTTTGGAGAAAGAAGTGAAGAATTAATATTAAAAAATATTTCAATTGCCGGTTCAATGCAGGGCCGAATATTGCTTGGCACCGGGCTTAATGAGGCAAAAAAAATTATGGAATATTTAATGAATAGCAAGAGCATTGAACAATGCAGCATAGCAGGTTCAACAAGGAGAATGCGAGAAACAGTCGGTGATCTGGATATTCTTGCGATTTCAAAGGAACCGGAAATAGTAATGGAATTGTTCACCAAATTTGATGATGTTAAATCTGTTATAGTAAAGGGCAATACAAAAACAACAGTATTATTGAATATTGGGACAACATGTGATTTGCGTGTGATTGAACCAGAGAGTTATGGTGCTGCCCTTCAATATTTTACCGGAAGCAAAGACCATAATATAAAAGTAAGAAAAATAGCAATAGACAATAATTATAAGCTAAACGAATATGGATTATTTTACAATGATAATAATGTTGCAGAAACTAGGGATGAAAAATTTATCTATAATAAGCTTGGAATGGATTATATCCCACCGGAAATGAGAGAGGATCGTGGTGAGATCGAAATTGCATTAAAACATAATATTCCAGAACTGGTAAAGTTAAATGATATAAGGGGAGACCTGCATCTTCATACAGTGGAAAGCGATGGAATGAATACAACACAAGAAATGGCCGATGCTGCAGCCAAAAAAAATTATGATTATATTGCCATTACAAATCACACGAAAAGCCTGAAAATAGCAAATGGGATGACTGACGATGAATTTATTTCCTATTTTGAAAAGATAGATAAATTAAATAAAAATTATAATGTCAAAATATTAAAAGGAGCAGAGGTTGATATATTAAAGGACGGATCGCTGGATCTTGAAGATAAAACACTGGATTCCATGGATGTTGTTATAGCCTCTGTACATAATAATACAGGAATGAGCAGGGAAGATATGACTCAGAGAGTAATCAGCGCGATAAAAACAAATAAAGTAAATATTATAGGACATCCAACTGGTAGATTAATCAATGAAAGGGCTGGATATGACATTGATCTTGAAGAAGTTTCGAAATATTGTGAAAGGTATAATACAGCAATGGAGATTAATTCATCACCGTCAAGGCTGGATTTAAACGATGAAAATATATTAAAAACATCAAAATATAAAATATATTATTCTGTAAATACAGATTCGCATAACATTTATGGCTATGATTTTATGGAACTTGGAGTTGGAACAGCACGCCGTGGGTGGTTAACAAAGAACAGGATAATAAATACAATGGCATACAACGATTTGGCCAGATTTTTTTCAAAGAAATAAGACCTCCAATACAGGTTAAAACATATTCAATTTTTTTATGAATTAAAAGTATATTCAGTATTTTTTGCTTATGGCGTAGTTTAATATACATTTTTGTGTTTTGAATATTATGATATATATCGATGGAAACAATTTGACCATAGAAGGTGTCAATGCTGTGGCAAATAGCATGGAGAAAGTTGCTATTGCGGAATCTGCATATGCACAAATAAAAAAATCAAAGAAATCGTTAATGAAAATTCTTGAATCAGGAAAACCTGTATATGGCGTTAACACTGGCTTTGGATCACTTTTAAATGTAAACGTTGACCAGAAAAATATAGTGCAGCTTCAGATAAATTTGATAAGAAGCCATTCTTCTGGAATTGGAGACCCACTTGATATTGCCACAGTCAGGTCTATAATGGTTATAAGGGCAAATACACTTGCGAAGGGCTATTCAGGTGTTTCCCAGGAAATGATTGAATTTTTGCTTTTTATGATCAATGAAAATATAATACCTGTTGTTCCAGAATACGGATCTGTAGGAGCAAGTGGTGACCTTGCACCGCTGGCGCATATAGGACTTGCAATGATGGGGGAAGGAGATGTTTTTTATAAAGGCAAAATCCAGAAAGCGTTTAATGTATTCAAAAATTTCGGAAAAGAACCGTATAGATTTGGTGAGAAGGAGGGTGTGGCACTGATAAACGGAACATCTGTTATATGCGGGATACTTGCACTTGAATTGAAAAAATCTGAAATTCTGATTGTTGAAGCATTTGGTTCCTTTGCATTGTCGTTTGAGGGGCTTTCTGGAACCGATAAGGCATTTAGCGAATGGGCTCTGGCATCCAGGCCGCATGCTGGGCAACAGATTGTTGGCAAGGCTTTCCGGACATTATTTGCAGGAAGCAAAATAGTAGAAAATGCAAATAAGGAAAAAGTACAGGATGCTTATTCGCTGAGATGCGCACCGCAGGTCTATGGTTCAGTATGGGATACTCTGGAATATGGAAGGAAAGTGCTTACAATAGAAATCAACTCAGCAACTGACAATCCACTTTTAATGGATGGCGATTATATATCCACAGGCAATTTCCATGGAGAGCCGGTTGCAATGATTTCTGATTTTGTTGCTATTGCAATGACAGATTTTGGGAATATTATAGAAAGAAGAATTGCAAGAATTGTTGACACAAATTTAAGCAAATTGCCTCCATTTCTTATAAATGACTATGGATTAAATTCTGGATATATGATACCACAGTATACAGCTGCTGCATTATGCAATGTAAACAAAACACTGGCCCATCCAAATTCAGCCGATACAATCCCAACATCAGCAAATCAGGAAGACCATGTAAGCATGGGAACAAATGCAGCCCTGAAACTTATAGAAATAAATAAAAATGTAAAATCCATAATAGCTATAGAATACCTTCTGGGGGCACAGTCACTTGAATTCAAAAAATACGAACCATCCAGACCAACTGCTGAAATATACATGAAAATAAGGTCAATAGTGAAGCCACTGGTGACTGACAGGCCTTCGACAGGCGATCTTCTTGAAATAACAAAAATGATGGATGATAACCAGTTTTATGAATTTGTGCTTGAAAAGGCTAATTTTTTAAAATAATTGTATATTTCTAAACTTTTTACTTTTATTTTTAGGAATATGATGATAATCAAAATAACCGGGCCGAACGATAATTTAGGCAACAGAAAGCTAAGGCAAGCATATTCATTTATTTAAAATATTTCCAGACCATTCTCCCTGTCAAATATAGTTTCATATTGTTTATCAGAGTTAATGATTATATCCATTTCCTTTATAGTAATTTTATAAATCAGTGTTATGGCTTTTACATCTCCATATTCCCTTTTTATTATATCGTCTTTAACCGAATTATTCTTATTTCTTCTTTCTTTTTTTACAGCTTCATATTCCAGAAATTCAAAAAAGACATCAGCCACGTTGTTGGTATGTATATCCTCCATATATCTTATGTTTATTTTATTTTTATAATGGAAATAAATGTATATTTTGCAATCTATTACTTCTGTTTTAACACTGGCCCATGAAGAATATTCTGAATTTTCGTATAGTTTATTTATAGCAGATTCATAAATATCTAAATTTTCCATATTAAAATGATAATTAATTGAATGCAATTGATTTTCAATATTTTTTATAAAACAGTTTTTTAACATATTATATTATTGCATTACATAATATTAGCTTTATTATATTGTATATTGAATATATATTTTGCATAGTTTAATATTTGTTTTTATGATTAAATGCAATGAAACTTGTAGAACTCATTCCCAATTTCAGTGACGGCAGAAACGGTAAGATCATTAACTTGCTTTCCAACTGTGTTAAATCATTTCCTGATGCCAAGTTGCTGGATACAGAAATGGATTATAACCATAATAGAAGTGTAATTACGGTTGTGTGCACCATTGATTCGGTTGTGGAACTTGCGTTTAATCTTATTAAAATCGCAGCTGAAAATATAGATATGGATATTCAAAAAGGCCTGCATCCCAGATTTGGGGCAACTGACATTATGCCGCTTGTGCCACTGGAGGATACAACAATGGATGAGTGCATAAAATTATCCCGTGAAATTGGAATGATGGTAGGAAATGAACTGAAAATTCCAGTATTTATGTATGAAAGGTCCGCAACTGTACCGGAAAGGAAAAATCTGGAAAATATAAGAAATAAAAGTTTTCAAATCGAAGAATTGAGAAGTGTTATAGGAACAGGCAAATATATTCCAGATTATGGGCCTTCAGTAATTGGAAAAGCAGGATCAACTATAATAGGAGCAAGAGAGCTGTTAATAGCTTACAACATTTATCTGAATACAGATGATATAAAAATTGGGAGAAAGATAGCTTCCGCAATACGTGCTAAAGATGGTGGATTTGCATATGTGAAATCGCTTGCATTTAAAATTCCTGGCAAAAATGTTGTTCAAATTTCCATGAATATAGTTAATTACAGGAAAAATCCATTATACAGGATATTCGAAACAGTGAAGTCCGAAGCGGCCGGATACGGAATATCTATTATTAAATCAGAGTTCATAGGTATGGTGCCGCAGGAAGCAATGGCACAATCATTTAATCATTACCTTATGTCAAATATAGAAAATACGGGCATTCTGGTATATAGGCAGAGCAAAATATAACAAATTATTTTTTAACATATTCTTTAATAGCATCAATGACTCTGTTATTTTCTTTTTCCGTACCTATTGTTATTCTTGATTTATCCTTTAGAAGTGGCAGTTTCCTTATATGTATCCCCCTCTCCTCCATATAGGCATAAAGGTCTTTTTTAAGAAGGAGAAAATTCGCACTGCTTGGATATGCCATTTCTTTTATTTCATTATACACACGATCTCTTTCCTTCACTATGTATTTTATATTTTCACCTATAAGCCCATAATTATCAACCATGATCTCTGCGATTTTAGCTGATAGTATGTTCATATAAAATGGTGCCTGCAATTTTCGAAGTTCCGATATAAATTCAACGTTTCCAATTCCATAACCAATTCTCATCCCGGCAAGGCTATATGCCTTTGAAAATGTTCTGAGTATAATAAGATTTTTATATTTAGCCAGCAAATCAGTATAATCTTCGCCGGAGAATTCATAATAAGCATTGTCCAGCAGTGTTGCAATTCCGGAATCAAGTATTTTTTCCATGCTGCTTCTGTCTATTAAATTCCCTGTTGGGTTATTTGGTGAGCATATTACTATCAGCTTTGCTTCTTTATGCTTTAGAATTTCATCTGCGTTGATGGAAAAATCCGGCCTCAATGGAATATCTATTGCCCTGTGCCCGTAATTTCTGGCATAAAAAGAATACATTTCAAATGTTGGGGAACTTATTATTATATCGCCATCGGCGTGTTCAATTAACATATCAAGAAGCTCATCGCTCCCATTTGCAGCTATTAGATTTTCACTGCTAAACCCTGTCAATCCTGCCAGTTTATTGAGCAACTCAGGCAATCCTTTTTCAGGGTACCTGTTAAAATTTGCTTCCTTAATGTATTTTATGAATTCTTTCCTGATTTTCTCAGGTATATTGAATGGGTTTTCGTTCTTGTCTAAATATATGTCTTCCATAATTTGATATTTTTATTTAATTATTAAACTTAATCCAGCTTTTTCAGGAAGTTTACAATATCGTTTATAATTTTATTTCCATATACCTTTGAAGCGCCTTTAAACTCAACCCTTGAATTTACTTCATGCACCATGAGTCCATTTTCTGTCTCCATTGCATCTATTCCTATAACACCGGGATCGAATAGTTCTGCAGTTTTCATGATAATTTCAAGTTCTTCCACTGAAAGATCGGCTTTTTCCACCTTTCCGCCTAAGGCCAGATTTGTTTTCCAGCCAGCGCCTGAATATCTATATATTGTTGCGGATATTGAGTTGCCAACAACTATCGCCCTTATGTCCCTGGGTGGCCTTTCCACATATCTCTGAAGATAATATGAATTTTCACTTACCATGTCATTCATGGAAAACACAGTTTCTGCAATATTTTCATCCTTTAGCAATGAAATCATCCTTCCCCAGCTACCCGTTGCTGGCTTGAATACAAGTGGGTATCCCATCTTGCCCGCTGTTTCTAGTGCATTATCATGAAAAAACGATACTTCAGTTTCAGGAGTTTTTATTCCATTACTGTAAAGATATGACGTGGTAAATACCTTGTTCCCGGCTATATTAAATGTTTTATATGAATTAACAGCCTTAATGCCATGTGATTCCAGAATATAGGAATAGTAAAGAGAACGTTTTGAACTGAGGCATCGAATAAAAGCTGGACCTTCAATATCAATATCAGCAGTAAGGTTTAATGCATTGTTTTTCGCATTGATTAGATTAAAATTTATCCCTTCACTTTGAAATTTTTTTATTATTTCTTTTTCTTCCCATGCTATAGAATCGTAGATGAGTGTGACCATTAAATAATAATTTTCTCGCATTATTAAATATTTATTGAATAAAATATAATAATATCAGAACTATATATAATATTTATAGTTATAATATAATAATTGATATTAATTCGTTAAAATTTTATTCTTGATTCAGTTTATTTGTTATACATTCCATTGTTTTATCAATATTCTGCCTTGATATTTCGTCCACTTTATTTTTCCCCATTACTTTAATAATAAGCCCAAAGTCAAAAGAGCTTTTCCACTCAAGAATCACCTGATCGCCGGAAGTGCCATACTCTATATTTATGTTAAATTTTATTTTTGATCCGGCAAGCCTTCCTGTTCCTTCAATGTTCAGTGAGTCAGAGCTGCTAATATATGAAAAAGACATTTTGCCGGTAACGTTATTCATTGCTGATATATTTGCTGCTGAAATATCGAGTTTAAGTTTGCACTGTATTTTATCTCCATTCATCTGGAAATCATATACTCCCGGGAGGCATGGAACTATGTTTTCAATATTTGAAAGGAAATTTGACACGGCTTCTTTTTTATTATTTATTGTTATTTTTCCCCCGAAATCCATTTAATCACCCAGTCTTATAGCTTCATTTAAAATAAATGCGCTTTCAAGCTGATTCAAATAAGCATAATCCATGCTATTGCCATATGAGCTGATATAATTCATAAAGCCAGTATTCAAATCGCTTTTATGCATTTTTATGAATTTGTCGAATGTATCATTCAGGATAATTTTTGAAGTATTCTGTGAGTGTGTTCCGGTAATTTCCGAAAGTTTTCTTGAAACTGCCTCACCCATGAGCCTTGAGGTTGTAAATTTTCCACCGATTATACTGTACAGATTGTCCAAATTCCTGTATATTTTAAAATCTCTTGTAGCTCTGGCATAATCCTCCTTGATGAGTGGCCTCATTGAGCTGTATAGTTTTTTATATGTGTGCCCTGAAAGGGATGGTACCATTTCTGAAACTTCTGAAAGCATTGTATCAAGATCTTCTGGATCAATTTCATTGTTTTCCACATCTTCTGAAATTATGGCAACGGTACCTGCTACAGACATCGTCCCGTATGGGAGTAGAATATCACCATCCGATGGTTCTCTCATTCTGTTTAGAATTGCATTTGAAAATAAATAGTCATATGATGCCATATAACCAAGTGTGGGCATAACTTCAAAGTTGCCTATGCCAAAGGATTTTAATAGATTGCCTGCCCATGGGCCTGTTGTATTTATTATATAATCAAATTTTTCTTCAATAACTTTATTTTTTGAACTGTACCTTATTGATTCTACAGAGTTATTGTTAATTTTAGCACCAAGCACTTCAGATTTAAATTTTAAATGGGTTCCATGTATACTGGCTTCTACTGCAACGGCCGCAGCAAAAGGATGTGCATATATTACCTTATCCGGAACAGAAAAAGCTCTAACGATATTTTTATTTATATTTGGCTCAATTTTAAGCATCTCTTTTACACTGAGTTCTTTTGTCGGTATTCCGTTTTCCCTATTTTTTGCTAAAAGTTTGCTTCCGTATTCTGCTTCCTCATCATTAAGCGCAAGATAATATCCGCCAGTATTTTTTATAAAATTTGAAGCGGTTGATGAAAGCAGGTTATTTTCTTGAATGCATTCCTTTGCCGATTCATTGTCATTTACCGAATATCTTGAGCCGCTGTGAAGCATTCCATGAAATTTCCCAGATGTCCCAGAAAGTATATAATCCCTGTCAAAAAGAGTCACGTCATACCCATCAAGAGCTAAATTAAGTGCGGAAAACAGACCGGTTATGCCAGCACCTATAACACCAATTTTTTCCATGAGTCGCTATTTATATTTTGTATATATTTTTATTTAACTTTATAAGTTTTTGCCAGTTTTTTATGTAAATATGAACCGACTTATTAACAATAAATAAATTGTAAAGTATTTATTTATTGCAGTTATAAGAAATGAAGGTATTAAATCCGATGATTAAAAAATATTATCACAGGCATTAAAGATATCAAAAAAGATTATTATCTGTAATATAATTAAAGAATAACTCTATTTGCATTATATCGTTGAATATTCTAGCACTTATTCAAAAATGGTAAATATTCATTCCTTGTTAATGTTTTAGCAAATATTGAAATCAAAAATTAGATTTTATGAACTATTAGAAAACTATCAATGACCCTGATTTTTTTTATAAAAGTAATCTAATTTTGGAGTTATTATTCTGCTAATAATGCGTTTTCTGGCTTTTTAGATCCTGATGTTTCACCAAAATTTCTCTTTACAGATGAATTAATTCTATCTATTTCATAATTCTTGATCTTAACCCGTAATTTGTGTACCATGGAAATGGATATTCCTCATTCTTTCATTCGATATTTAGATTCCATGATATTTCCAGGTGCAGCATTGGCTTTATTCAGGATTCCATTTTAAATTTGCCCATTGTATAAAACATATTATTAGTATTATATCCACCATTACCATAGAATTTGGGAATATTATGCCATTTCAAGATTTTTAATATGCTTCTCAGCTATACTCGGCTCAGAGTATCCTTTCCCTCTATATGTGCATCCATGTCGGGCAATTTCTTTTCATTCATTGCAATTGTTATTGCTAAGAATTTATTCTTCCTTCATCCATTCTTTCCCTATTTGTATATTCTGTAGTGGCCTGCACCTGATGTTTTCAATCCAGTTCCATCTGATGCTATTTTCAAATCATTGTATTATGGTAATACAAGGTCTGGCTTTAGCTTAGAAATCGTTCTATATGCTATTGTGTAATCATTAAAATCCAGGGCTAAATTATATTCACATAACTTTCTTGCAATTACCGCTATGCCTTAATATACAGTGCCAAGCCATTTTTATCATTATACAAGATAATGGAAACTTATATGGACTTCCATTTTTATTTTTCTTCATTTAATTCATCATGCCATTTATTCTTAAAATCATGGTCAATGCAGGAGTTGCGGTTTGTTGCAAGATCTTCATTGCAATCTTTCCAGTTACGTTTATTATCTTTATTGCTATCATTTTCATGGATTGTTGCTGATTTTTCTATCGTAAAATAATATTTTGTTCTGTGTATTTGCCTTCTTTTGTCTGATTCTACAATATATTTAATTTATATGGTTATGCAACACACCAGCTGGTGAGTATTAATTAAAAAGAAATGTGATATGGATAGATTATTTTATATATTTTTATATTTACTATATAGATAATTTAATAATCATACTATGTTTAAGGAATGATGGAAAAAAACGCCAACGTAAATAAAATTGTTGTTCTCTCATCATTTGGGATGCTTCTTGACGGATATCAGTTAACAGTTATAGCTTTCGCCGTTTTACTTATACCAAATTATATTCATCTTAGTGATTATTCGCTGGATTACGGTTTGCTCATAGCATCTGTAATAATAGGTGCAATAATTGGCACAATAATTGTTGGGTATTTAAGCGATCTAATAGGCAGGCGCCGTGTCTATTTATCCACTCTCCTATTTTTTATTCTTTTTGATATGATTTCTGCATTCTCTGTCAATTTCTATATGCTCTTTATTTCAAGAGTGCTGCTTGGCATAGTTCTCGGTGCAGAATATCCTGTGGCAAACTCATATATAGCCGAGGTAACGCCTTCAGAAAAAAGAGGTTTTTACCTTGCAATGGCAACTGTATTTTTCAGCATTGGTTCCATAAGCAGTGCAATTGTTGCGGTTTTCATGTTTCCATTTGGAAATATTGGATGGCGCCTGATGCTGGGCGTTGCTGTTATTCCAGCCATAGTTGTTGAATTTTTTAGATTTTCACTTCCAGAATCCAAAATGTGGGAGATTAAAAAGGAGAAAAAAGGATTTCTGGAAATGTTCTCTAAAAAATATTATAAGGATATATTATTGGCTGCAATTATCTGGTTTTTGTATGATATAGTGGCATATGGATTATCGCTGACACTCCCTACAATTCTTAAGCTTGGGCATTTTGTTACCAACGTTGACAATGCACTTTTAACAACGTTCTTCCTGGTAATAGGTATAGTATCAGGCATTTTTGTGATGATGAGGGTAGACAAATATGGAAGAAAAGGAATTCAAATTACAGGTTTTCTGGTAATGGGCATATTATTTCTGATACTGCCACACTTTTATTTTCTTACTGGTATAATAGTTATAGTATCTTTTCTGGAATTATTTAATGCCTTTGACGGTGCAACGGTAGGGATAATACCTGCAGAAGTCACCATTACAAAGTTCCGTGGGACATCATATGGATTTTCCTCAATGATGGGTAAAATAGGTGCGGTTATAGGTGTAATAGCCATGTCCTTGCTTATACATGGAAAAAATTATTTCAATGCCTATATATTTCTTGCTTCAGTCATGGGAATTGCTATAATACTTACATTGTTCCTGCCTGAAACTAAAAATATAAAACTTGAATAAATTAAAAATATTATTTGCTGAAATATGGGCTTTTGAATTTTGGGCCTTTTTTTATTATTTCCTGTGATGATTCATATCCAGCATCTGCATGTCTGATTACACCAATTCCGGGATCTGCATTCAGTACTCGTTTAATTCTTTCTGCTGCATCATCTGTTCCATCTGCAACTATTACAAATCCTGCATGAATTGCATTTCCAATTCCTGTCCCGCCTCCATGGTGTACAGATACCCATGATGCTCCTGAAATTGCATTCAGCAATGCATTGAGTATTGGCCAGTCAGCTATGGCATCACTTCCATCCTTCATGGATTCAGTTTCACGGTATGGAGAAGCCACAGATCCAGTATCATGATGGTCTCTTCCTATAGCTATCGGCGCATCAAGTTCTCCTTTTCTTACCATATCATTTATCATCAATCCGATTTTCTCTCGTTCTCCATACGATGCATAACATATTCTTGCAGGCAATCCCTGGAAATGGACATATTCCTTTGCCATTTTTATCCAATCAGTAAGATGTTTGTCATCTATATTTTTAATTATGGCATCATCTATTTTTCTTATATCTTCAGGATTACCGGATAGTGCCAGCCATCTGAATGGGCCAGAACCAACAGCAAATAAATCTCTAATATATGCAGGTACGTAACCAAGTATATCAAATGCATTTTCAAGCCCCCCTTCTTTTGCCCTTGTCCTTATGTCATTTCCATAATCAAAAACCGAAGATCCTTTTGACTGGAAATAAAGCATTGATCTTACCTGCTTTACTATAGTTTCATAAACTTTTTTTGTAAATTCTTCAGGTTTATTTTTCCTGAATTCCTGGAAGTTATCTATTGTATAGCCCTCAGGCACATATCCAATATTTAGGTCATGTGCGGCGGTCTGATCCGAAACAATATCTGGAATTATTTCACGATCCTGAAGTTCCTGATAAACGGTAGCTGCATTTCCAAGTACAGCTATTGAAGTTGGTTCACCGGATTTAATTGCTTCATCTTTCAGTTTGAGCGCTTCATCCAAATTTGTTGCAAATTTATCAAGATATTTATCTCTGAGCCTTCTGTTGATCTTCTCCATATCCACTTCAACTATAATGCTGGTACATTGATTCATTTTTGCAGCAAGTGGCTGTGCTCCTCCCATTTCCCCCAGGCCTGCAGACAGAAACCATTTTCCTTTCAGATTATCTTTGTGGTATACTTTTTTAGCAAGTGCGTAAAGCGTTTCATATGTTCCCTGCAGTACACCCTGAGTGCCTATATAAACCCAGGAACCTGCTGTCATCTGGCCAAACATTGTTAATCCTCTGGCTTCGAGATCCCAGAAAATATCATCTGTTGCCCAGTGCGGAACTATTTGGGCATTTACAATTAAAACTCTTGGTACATCCTTTGTAGTTTTAAAAATACCTACAGGTTTACCTGACTGAATAAGAAGGGTTTCATCGTTTTCAAGTGATTTTAAAGATTCTATAATTTTGTCATATGCCTCCCAGTTTCTGGCAGCTTTACCTTTACCGCCATATACAATTAGATTCGCTGGATCTTTGGCAACCATTGGATCAAGATTGTTCATTAGAAGCCGCAAAGCTCCTTCCTGAGACCATCCCTTTGTATTCAATATTTTTCCATGCGGTGCATGTATGTCTTTATGTTCCATATTAAAATAACAACAAATCTATATATAAATTTTCTTTTATAATTGCCATTTAATAAAATTTACAGGCATAGAAATAATATATTTGAATAATTTTAGCTAATTACAGCTTATTATAAAGATTAAAATGATTATAAATATTTATACGATATCTATTATTTAAAAAAGTATTTATAAGTTTTAATTCTTTATTATTATTATGGAATATTTCATAAAATCCAATTTTATGATAAATGCAATATCACAGGAGTGATTCACATAAATTCTAAAGGTTATAATAAATAGGCATAAAATTTATTATCCAATATATAATGGTTGTATGATATGCCAATATATGAAAGCGATGAACATGAATTTCTTAATGCCAAGGCAAAGAAAATTGAGAATAACGTTTATGTAAAAGGTTTACTGTTTCTTACTGATAAAAGAGTTATCTTTGAAAAAAAAGGTGTAAGATCAGCATTCCGAGCATCTCCTGCAATTATGGATTTGAATCTGTTTCTCTACAATGTTGAAAATGCTAATTCTGCGGCTCCAGCCTTTCCTTTATTTACAAAGCAAATACTCACCATAGAATATTATGATGATTCTAAAAAAGTTGTCAGGTCAGATTTTGCTGTGAAAAAAGCAAAAATGTGGGTAGACCAGATTACAAGGCTTGCCACAATATCTAAAAAAGACCAGGCCACAAAAAAGGAAAGAGATGATCTTGAAAAGAAAAGGCACGAACTGGATATGGCCAAAGCAAAAGCCCCTAGAGCGAATATAGGAATGGCTGTTTTCGGAAACGACAAGAAAACAAATCCATATGAAAATATAAGAGAAAACATGATCGATGAAAACAATGAAAATTTACCAGACACTGCACTGAGATGCCCTCATTGTGGTTATCCAATTACAGATGAAATGGTATATTGCCCAAACTGTGGATACAAATTAAAATCCAAATAAATTTATTATGAGTGTTTTAGTAGCAAGGACAGATGCTTTTAAAATAAATTTGTCCATTGCAATTTTTATTTATGATTTAATAATAGAGAATGAATTATTTATTAATCTGCATTAGTGTCTAAATGGATTATCCTAAAATATGCTAAGATAAAAAAATGGCCTGTTTGTATATTATATTTCTAAAATATATCCTGTAATATGAAATTCCATTGATGAAATACCTGCAGTATACAAAAATTAGCAGAAAATTTAATTTTATAGTTGTTATTCATTAAATATGGATACAGTATATGCCAATTTATTATCTGCATGGGAATCACAGCAAACTGCACTGATAGAGATGAGAGAAGAAAGATTTACCTTTATGATGGATGTAATTAAGAATATAAATCCTAAAGTTAAAAATATCCTTGATGCAGGATGTGGTCCTGGTTCATTTACACTGAGGCTGGCAAAGAAATTCCCTGAGGCTATAATATTTTCAATAGATTATGATCCTGTACTTTTAAAAATTGCAAAAAATAATGTTCGTGATTATGGAAACAGAATTAATATTATGGAATATGATTTAACTGGAAATGATTGGTTAAAGCAACTTTCAAACCAGAAATTTGATGCTATAGTTTCCACTACTGCATTGCACTGGATTCCTGTGGAAAAATTAGATAATCTCTACGCAGATTTTTATAGCATTTTAAATAATAATGGAATTTTTCTTGACGGTGATCATTTTAGAAGTATTCATGATTCAGAATATATTATAAAACTTTATTCAGAAATTAGAAAAAATATAAGTGAGAGAAATCTTGCCAGTAGCAGGGCTATGAACTGGGAAGAATGGTGGAAATATATAGAAAATAATAAAATCTTTAATAAGGAATTAAAATTAAGATCAGAAAGGTATCCGGAAAGTTCGCACGATCAAAATATAACACTGGAGCAACATATAGATATTTTAAATAAGAGTGCCTTCAATTCTACAGGAGTGATATGGCAGTATCTGGATAACCGAGTGCTTTTTTCCAGAAGATGATTTAACATTTAATTCAAAATTATTAAACTTATTTCACTATGCCGAACACCTGAAAAATGAAAGCTGCAATATATACTGTTTCTTCAAGTATATCATTCATGCCAGAACCGAGATGCCCTCCAGTACCAATAAGCAGGTATGGATCACTTCCAAAATCTTTTAATTTTTTATAAAACTTTAATGCGTGTGCTGGGTGCACTCGATCATCATCGATTCTTGAGTATATAAGTGCAGGCGGCTCTTTTCCGGGCTTTAAATTTTCATATGCAGAATATCTTGTCAAAAATTTTGCATCATCAGGATTATCTGGATCTCCATATTCACTGACCCAGTACTGGCCAGCCAGTAACCTATGAAATCTCATAAGGTCTGTTACAGGATTTCCAATTACAGCACCTGACAGTTCATCAGGAATTTTTGTTAAAGTATATGCTGATAAAAGCCCACCGTTGCTGACACCGTAGCAAATAATTTGTTTTCCCTGCGTTTTTAATCCTTTAATTATGGCCTGAAATGCTGAAAATACGTTTTTCTTATTCTCCCTCATGCCAAGCCTGTGCCATTCCTCACCATATTCCCCACCACCAGGTAAATTGCATATAACTACATTCACGCCGTTGTTTATAAGATATGCAAAAAGATTGTTGTATGAAGGCGTTATTGATATATTGAAACCACCATAGCCATATACAAGAGTATTATCTGTTTTTTTATTTGCTTCAATAAAAAAATAATGCACTCTACCAAAATCCAGATCTTTATAATGATCTGATACTTTTGGATTTGAAACAATATTCCGGTCAATAAGCTTTATTTCTTTATTTTTATAAGAAAATATGCTGTATGGAACACCAAAGGAGCCCATAACTATTATTGCATTATCCCCATCAGAATCGAGAGAAATTAAACCATAAGGTATATTAAAGTTATATTCCTTTAATTTGTTGCCCTTAAAGTCATACAAAACTGGAATAGAAACAGCGTTTCTCATCTGAATGGTGAGGAACCGTTCTTAAAACATTGTGCATTGTTATGCACCAGCTTCATTCACAGCGTAGGCAGTCTCAGTTCTTCCCGCTTCAGGCATGTCAGGTATGCCTGATGTACAGGTATTCATCCTTCATGGACTGCCAAGAGGCTGACGCACTCACGGGGAACGGTTCTCCGCAAAGGTCAAGACCACGAAGGGCTATTGCAAGTGATGCGAGCCTGTCCCTGTTGTAGTCCTGACCACAGTTTGTGCATCTTGATATCTTCCACGCAGGGTGCTTTAATTTACCACCACATACAGGACACTCAGATGAGGTCCCACGTGGAGATTGTATCATTATTTAACAATATTACTTAATACTTTCCTTTAACTGCTATAACCCTTCTTTTACCATAACCGCATCTTCTATAGAGTCATCAGTAGAGAATTTATCTTCACTGGAGGCAATATATCCGGAGCCTTCATATAACAATTTATAGGTTTTATTTTCCCTGTAACCGAGCAATTTTACCTGGCATTCTAATTTTTCTATTATTTTCCAATCTGATGGGCTGTTAATATTTCCAGAGTATATAGTTGACGATATATTGTTTCCGGATACAATAAACAGTTTATCTCCAAAGGTATAACCTTCAAGTCCATTGCCCGGCTCTATTTCATTTCCAAAAACATAATTTCCATTTAAGTAAACGCCAGTTCGAGATATTTTCTTATCAGTAACTTTATCCGGCCTCTTCTCCTTTATAATATAGAAACCATCATCTATGAATATTATATCATTTATAAATCCTGTTTCTTCGTATAACAATTCACTTTTATTAAAAATTTTCAATAATCCGTTATCAGAACCTTTTGTTTCAAAAATCGCTATTCTATTTCCATTTTCTTCTGGCTTGGTCCAGACTATTAATTTGTCGGTTGAGTGAATGCATGAATTGTTTACTATTAATTTATTTCTTCCGTCTTCTATAGATACAGTACATTGCAATGTTTTTGTTATCTTTACAAATTTAATTTTTTTCTGGTAAACATAAAATCTTAGATTTCCCACTGATTCATTGTATTCTTCTTTTAAAGAGTACTTTATTTTTTTTGTTTCTTTTATAGCATATTCCTTCACCTTTTCATTGATGTTCTCAAAATTAAGTTCATCCATTGCTGTGTAATATATTCCTATATATATGTTATTTCCAGAATAGTTTTACGTTTTTTAGGAATTTATCTCTCAGCATTTAATGAATTTAAGGTTTTACCCTGTTAAAATTTGAAATGCCTATAGGGAGGTGAGTTTTCCGATAAATAATCATGCTATTTGGTTAATTAGTAGAGTTAGAAAATATAATCAATTATAGTGATACTCTTATGTACTATTGACATGTATGCTATTAACAATGAAAGCCGAAGAATTCATGAATTTATTGCAGATATCCAGAAGGACACTTCATGCCCAATAAGAGGTACAATTACAACGAGGAAGATATTTATAAGATACTTAATAAGGATGTAAAGAGGAAAACTGTTCTCTATGCCTGTGTATCAACAGCAAAATCAAGGCTGGAAGCAGAATGTGAACATGGGACATAAGAATAACCAGAAGTTTGTTTAAATACCATATAATAAGCTAATATCCAGGATAATATATAAAGCAGAAGAATCAGGAATACAAACCATAGTTATTGATGAATCATATACAGACAAGACATCATTCCCTGATAATGAAAAAATAGAGCATCATAATAAGTATGCAGGAAAGAGGATATCAGGGGGCTTATTCAGAACATCTAAAGGAATAATAATTAATGCAGATGCCAATGCTGCATACAATATGATAAGAAAAGCAATCACGGAATCATTATAGGGATAGAGGGTGTTGGGTTGCACCCACGAAGTTTAAGCACCAAAAAGATGATAACTTCCAAAGGAGTCTGTTAACATTGTTAACAAATTTCACAACATCAGTGCCTGTTAAAATACTGCCATCTTTGATACTCAATTGAGAAACTTTTAATACACCGATTATATAGAAACTAATGCAATTAAATGATATATTTTACATTAGAAGAGCGAAGTTAAAGAGGATTATGAATAAAGGTGATTCGGCATATATAATATTAAATCCGGTAAACATATATTATTTTACTGGATTCTACGCCGAAGGAGTTGATAGGCTGATTGCACTAATTCTAACAGGAACAAAGGATATACTTTTGGTACCTGAATTGCATAAGCAGGAAGCAGGTGCCATAAAAAATATTGATGTGGTTTCCTGGGATGATTCTGTTGATCCCTGGAATATTTTAAAATTACAATTTGCCCGGCATTATGATTCCATTGGACTTGAACACAATTTTCCCATTTTTGCATATAAAATGTTATTCTTTGATAAGAATATTGAATTAATTGACAGCGAAATATCACAATTAAGGTCCATAAAAGATAAGACAGAAATAGAGAATATAAAGAAGGCAATAGAAATATCTGAAAAATCATTAAAACAATCATTGCCAGATATTTCTGAAAATATAACTGAAAGGCAATTCTCCCATATTCTGGACGCCAATATGGAGGAAAATGGTGCATCAGGGCTTGCATTTCCAACTATAGTTTCTTTTGGAGAGAATGCTGCAAATCCACATCATATGCCAGACAGTACAAAACTCAAGAAAAATCAATGCGTTGTAATTGATTTTGGAAGCAGGTACAATATGTACTGTTCTGATATGACAAGAACTTTCGTTTATGGAAAACCTGATGATGATTTTTTGAATGCTTATAATACAGTAAAAAAAGCTCAGAAAGTAGGATGTGAAAATGCTTCAAGTGCCATAAATGGCAGAGATCTTGACGGTATAGTAAGGGAGGTAATTGCAAAATCTGGATATGGAAAATATTTCATACACAGAACAGGTCATGGAATCGGACTTGATGAACATGAAAACCCTTACGTTGATTTCAAAAATACAGAGTTATACTTGCCTGGGAATACAATTACTATAGAACCTGGCATTTATGTTCCTGGCAAATTTGGTATTAGGATTGAAGATATTGTTTTAATTACAGATAATAAAAGCATTAACATGAATTCCTTATCTCATGATCTGGAAGTATTGTAATTACAATAATTAAATAAACTTTTGATTTGTAATATTGATTGATGATTTTATCTTAGTTATATCCTATGATTTATTATTTAAATTGCATAAATGATGCATGAGCACATATCAAATTTTTAGCACAATCTAATGTATGGATGCAAAGATGATATACATTAATGAAATTATTCACTAATATGAAAGAAAACCTTTTATCGCGAATTTTTATTGGGTCAAAAACCGATATAGATCAGGAATTTTACGATTCTTTAGTTTTTCCTGGAAAGAAAACTAATATATCATTGTTGCACTTAACATATTATTTCTTTGGCGATATCAATGAAAGCAAAATCACTGAAATTATAGAGAAAATGATGTATATAAAATACAGTAAAATAAATACAAAAATAACGGGAATAGGTGGATTTCCCAGCAACGATCATGCTAGAATCATATACCTTTCTCTTGCAATTGATGTTATTCCTTTTTTCAATAATCTAATGGATATTCTAAATGTAAAAAACAAAAATTTTGTTCCACATATTACTCTTTACAGGTCTAAAAATTACATAAACATTAAAACTATTCAATTGAATTATAGTGTTGTTATAGAAAGCGTATGCCTCTATCAAAGCATATTTGATGGAAAAAGGCAATACAAACCTTTATATTGCGCAGAATTTAAATAAACTGCTAATAACATTGTATAATCCATATTTTATATTAATTCAGATTCTTGTAAAGATAATATGCAAATAAAATGCCTAAGTGTTTAGTTCACAATTATATTTCATACAAAATAATTCAAATTTAGATAAATTTGTCTATTATTAACCAACGATTAAATTTATCCTGTACAAATATAAATCTAGAAGATTAGTTACATTATTATTACCGAAGATATTTTCAAATAACTCCTAAAATCTAATTTTTGATTCCAACATTTTATAAAACATCAAAAATAAATAAAAAATCTAAGAGAATTTCAGTAAAAACTGGTAGTGTAAGTAATTTGCTGTAAAATTAATAAGGTCTTGCATAATTTATATTTGGAAGTGATAAAAATGCAAGACTAATTAAAAACAATACATGAGATAATATACTTTTCCGTCCAAAAGAAGTATAACTACGTTCGTATCAAAATAATTCAAAATTTGTCACATTCCATTATAAATTTATTCAATGCATTATCGAGGCGTAAGGATACCATATCATCATAATCCTGATCCTAGTTATTTGATATGCGTAATAATTATCCCAGAGGTTAAAGTTTTTTCATTCCTGGGTTTATAATTGTATTTAATGCTGCATTTCTTGAATCGAAAATACAAGCTTCTACCATTTTGTCTATTTCAGTTAACGTTGTTTTTCCAGCCTCAACGGAACAACATCTGTATTCATACGTATTTTATCTGTATACTATACTTATATTTTTTGCAAATTTAAATTTGATTGTAACAATTATGATAATATTTCCCTAAAACAATGTTATATTATTTAATGGCAGCTTATAAAATGTGAGAATAGTTTGATATATGGAAAAATATTTAAAATTATTTCAGAAACCTTACAGTAAAACAATAAGAAAGAAATTGTATTATTTTAAACTAACTGTACAATAAATATGTTAAGAATTGAACAATATAAGTTATTTCCAATAGAACTGACTTTATTTTGCTCACATCAAAGGGCGATGAGGCAATATCAATATTTGCTGACATCCTCTGCATCCCCTGAATGTTCAGGTCTTCAATCACAACTGTGCCGTAATGCTTGGCTATCACACCTGACACCTTATGGTTGAAGTCCGTTCTTACATCCCTGATATGCTGATAGATTTTCTGTACATTGACTATCTGTTTCTTCCTGTTGTTTGACCCTTTTTTCTTTCTTGAAAGCTTTCTCTGTTCTCTTTTAAGTTTCTTCTCCATTTTCCTGTAACTGTTTAAGGGTTCAACCTGTATTCCATCTGATGTGGTAATGAAGTGTTTAATTCCCAGATCAATACCCATTAAGCCTTTTGCTTGATCCAATGCAGCATTGGTTTCATACAGGATCGATGCGTAATAGCGTTCCACATCCCTGGTGACAATAACCTGGTTTATATTAGTAATCTGAGAAGTATCAAAATGATCCCTGAACACCATTCCTTTAAGGAATTTGGGCATTATAATTCTGTTTCCTTCGATTCTTGCATTTAAAGGAACAATAAAATACTGGTTGTCTTTCTTTGATCGGAATTTAGGGTATGCACTGTTTTTTCTGAAGAATGCAGTAAAGGCGTTATCAAGCTTCCTCAACGTCTGCTGGAGTGATTGTGAATTGATTTCCGCAAGCCAGGAAAAATCTCTCTTCAATTGCGGAAGCATCTTACATGCCTGGAAATAGTTCATTCCCTGTGCCTTCCCTCGGCTTTGGATTCAGCGTAATATTCAGTTCTGGCTTCAAGAAAATGGTTCCATATAAAATGGTTTGCCCCGAAGTGCTTTTCTAGAAGGATGATCTGTTCCTTACTGGGATATAATCGCACCTTCAAGGCTTTAATCATTGAATATAGGAATACATACTTTATTATAAACCTTCACACTTCATCCACATCGCAAGCTCAGTGGCTTTCGTGCTTTAAGTGTTTGTAAATAGATTTTATGGCTTATGCAATAAGTATGGGTTGAGATAATTAGTATAATAGTTAGAAAAAAATCCGATAAAAAAACTGAAAATAGCATTTTACGGGCCCGGTGGGATTTGGACCCACGATCACCGACTTAGAAGGACGGTGCCTTATCCATACTAGGCCACGAGCCCGCTTTCGATATTTTAGAATCTAATATAAGTATTTCTATGGGAATTGTATGGCACTGCAAATATTTATACCATGCCTGAATAACTAAGCCTTATGAGCATACCAGATTATGTTCCATTTTCGGATTTTGGCATCCCAGAAAAGATTAAGAAAAAGAATAACAGGCTTTTCTTTGACAATGATTTATCAGGATTTAATGGCAAAAAAGTCTACCAGTATATCTTTCTTTACTGGATTTCGGATGATTCAATAATTTATAATGGCAAAAAATTAGCCAAAATCTCTGTAAATGGCAATCTGCTTCAGAGAAAAGTGCTTTACAGGCAGAACGTTTTTGATAAATTTGGAGATACTCAGTGGACATTCAGCCTTGCTGATAGTGTTAATAATGGAATAATTCTTTGCTATTACCATAATAATGAAGGGCATAGAGCATTTGCACATATATTCATAGATAAATCATTGAAACACAAAGTATCGTCAATAGTTGTACAAACCTTAATGAAAGCCTCTGAAAAATATGGAATGGCCATAAAGGAAGGCTATGTTTTTTATGAATATATGGATGAGAAAAATTACAAAAATGAAGCACCAGAGAAATCTGTAGATGAAGAAACTAAGTTGTTTGAAACACTGGAAATAGAACCAACTAATAATCCAGAAATTATCAAAAATGCATATAGAAAAATGGCTAAAATATACCATCCAGATCTGGCATCACAGGAAAATCAGGATAATTATTCGGAAAAAATGAAAAATATAAATTATGCCTACGAAAAATTATATAAAAAATATTATAGAAATTAATTTATTTCAAATTCATGGCCATTAAAAGGCAATATAAATTTGTATTCAGGAAGTGCTTCTTCAAGCTTCTCTCTCTGATCTCCATGGCATAATACTACTACTTCTGGATCTACTCCTTTTACAAACTTTACAAGGTCTGAATGACCTGCATGAGCAGAAAGATCAAAGAAATCAATTTTCATTGCTGGTTTGATTGTAGCACCGGCAATCTGTATTGTTCCATTTTCAATAAGGCTTCTTCCATTTGTTCCATCTACCTGGTATCCAGTAAGGAATATTGCAGATTTTGGATCGTTAGCGTAAGCATCTATATATCCAAGAACAGGCCCACCATCAAGCATCCCGGAAGTGGTTATTATTATATCTGCTTCCTTTATAGCTTCCTGCCTCATTCTGTTGTTTCTGATCTGGATTACACGGCCCATTGACTTCCTGAACAGCTTAGGATCTTTAATAAACCCCGGTGTATCCATATATATCCATGATATCTTATTTCCCATGCCATCAA
>NZ_JBBIRC010000016.1:0-26760 GCF_037442045.1 Ferroplasma sp.
CTGAGTGTGTAAAGTTTCTCCATATGTTATATCAATATTCCCCAATAATATTTAATATTTGCCTTTAACTGCTAAAGCCCTATTTTAAAGAGACGAAATCAACCAATAATTAAATATAATGTAAAAATTAGCCATAATGCAAATGTTTTTCAAGGAAGGGCTTGCACGCATTGGAAAATTTTCAACACCCCATGGTGATATCGAAACTCCTACTGTAATGCCTGTTATAAACCCAAATCTCAATTTCCTCACTGAAGCAGAATTGAGATCAACAGGCGTTCAGGCGGTAATAACAAACAGTTATATTATAAAAAGAACAGCATCTCTTGAGCAGGAAGCACTGAAATCTGGAGTTCATAAATTAATTAATTTTAATGGGCCAATAATGACAGATTCTGGAACATTTCAGAGTTATGTTTATGGTGGTATAGAATATAACAATAAAGAAATAGTCCAGTTCCAGAAAGATATAGGCAGCGATATAATTACAATATTGGATATATTTACAAAACCACAGGATAGCTATAGCCAGGCAAGAGAAGCAGTATACGAGACATATAAGCGATTAAAGGAAGTAAATACCGAAGATGCAATCATAGCCGGGCCAATACAGGGTTCTGTTTATCCTGATCTGAGAATAGAATCGGCAAAACTTATGTCTGAAGCACCATATATTCCTGTAGGCGGTGTAGTTCCGCTTCTTGAATCATATAGATACAGCGATCTTGTGAATATAATAGTAAATTCAAAGCTAAATTCCGATTTTTCAAAGCCCATGCATCTATTTGGCGGTGGCCACCCAATGTTTTTTGCCTTTTCAGTTCTTCTCGGAATCGATGTCTTTGATTCCGCATCATACATTAAATACGCAAAGGACAACAGGGTGCTTTATACGGAGGGTACAAGAAATCTTAAAGAAATAAGGGATTTCCCTGATTGGAGCCCACTTTTTAACAAATATACACCGGTAGAACTAATTAAGGCCGATGAAAAAACAAGATTAAAATTGCTCTCACTTCATAACTTAAAGGCAATTTTCAATGAAATAAATGAAATAAAGGAGAGAATATATGAAAACACGCTTTATCAGTATGTTGAAGAGAAATCAATGGCGCATCCTGCACTTTATAAGGCATATATTGAAATGATGAAGCATGATATAACGCCATTCTGGAATATTTCACTTAAATCCCCGCTTTACTTCTTCAATAAAGAAACCTATAACAATGCATTTATTCAGAGACTAATAAAATTCACTGAAAAATATATAAAAAATGGAAATAAAACAATATTGATAGGAAAGAACGAATGGAATCATGGATTTCCAGTTTCAGACGATATATTAAAAACATACGAAACAACAAATTATAATTTTCTCATAGAATGGAATGATATCTTTATCCCTGTTGAGCTAGAAAATACTTACCCTGTAAGCCAGACGGTTCCTTCAGGAATCACTTATCCCGATTACAGGGATAATTACATAAAATGGCTCAAAACAATAAATGATAACATGTCATTTTATGATTCTTCCATATCTGGCACGGAAAAAATAAGGGATTATAATATTTCCAAAATAAACGAAGTTTTTCATTTTCAATTCAATACAGAAAGTGATCTTTTTAAAAATTCAGACAAAATAGTAAAGTCAAAGGCTACCGGCCATATAAGGAATTTAAAGCGCGGTGAACATATAATAGGAACAATGCGCAATGATGGATTTCTTACTCTTTCCATATATGGGGGAAAACTATTGAACGATATTCTGCCATTTCCAGAATCGCGAGTTATAGTAAGCGATGATAGTGGAGAGTTCAATTCAAAGGGTTTTAATGTGTTTTTTAAATTTGTTGAAGACTGTGATAAAAACATAATATCTGGAAACGAGGTTATGGTAACCAGTGACTCTGGCGAGCTTTACGCTGTGGGGCATGCAACAGTATCAGGAACAGAAATGAAATATTACCATGAAGGAATAGCTGTAAAGGTACACGAGGGCATAAAAAAACTGTAATTATTCCAGAGGAACATCTTCAGGTATATCATCCAAAATACCATTTAATGTCTTATCATTACTGTTTCTATTATATATATGTGTATATATTTCGGCAAGTACGGACTGTATTTTTTTACCATTCACATTTTTTACATTTTTCCTTGAAATTATCATGAGTTTCATTTCCTGAGCTTTATTATTGTTTCTCGGTGGAAGAAAATATTTGAACCCGGTAACAGTTCTGGCACCTGCACGTCTGTAAAATTTTATTCTTGCCACTCTCTGTTTCTTGTTCTCTCCTTCTTCAGGGTTTTCAACTTCAAATATCATGTGGTTAAATGCATCGTTCTCACTTATTTCAAATATTTTTTCCAGAAACACCGATCCTATTCCTTTTCCCCTGTAATCTTTGCTGACAGCTACATAATCAAGGAACAAAAAATCCGTACCGGCAATAGGCCAGATCATTGAAAATACAACAGGTGTATCATTATATTTTGCAATTAGCATCTTTTCATTATTTTCAATAATATTTCTCTTTATATCAGATACGGGCCTTTTTTCACCTTCAGGAAAAGCCTCATCATAAATTTTAATTGCCTGGTTGAATTCATCATCTGTTTTAACCTCATTTATTTTTATTTCATTTAGCATAGGAAAACATCCATTTATGCTATATCTACATTTTGATTATTTTTCAATATTTTTAATCTTTATCCAGTAAAAATCATTCAGTAAATATATTATGTTTGGTATTTTATACGATAAATTTATTTTAATATTGCAATACACAGTTGATGATTAAACCATGGATTCTCGCTATGGATCTGGACGGAACTGTATGGGACCATTTGAATATTTCCGGAGTCAATCCCCCGTATACCAGGCTCGATTCTGGGCACATTAAAAATTCTGATAATGTTGTTATAACAATATTTGCATGTGCAATTGATTTTATAAAATGGGCACATGAAAACGGGGCTATAACCACAACACTGAGCTGGAACAGAAAGGATTACGCTCAGGAGGCTCTTGAAGCATTTGGCATATGTAACCTGTTTGATTACAATTCTACTGACCATACACCGGATAAAGATCAGAGGCTTTTACAATTAATTAATGCACTGAAAGAAAAGGGAATTGATATACCACCTGAACGTGTTGTATATGTGGATGATAGAGATTTGCACATGGACGATATTAGAAAAAATATAGGGACTATAACTTTTATCAATATCTGGAAAACAACTAAAAACTATAAAGAAGCAAAAGAAATAGTAGAGGAGAAAATTATCAAAAGTTAATTTTGTTTCTAATCATTTTTCATAAAACAATTTAAATATTTAATGGTTATATAAATATAAATATGTTAACAGATAGCCCAATGATATGGTTTAAAGGCAATTCAGACCCACAGGAGTCACTGGCAGGGAGTATATGGATTGTTATACATAGCCAGATTTATAATTATGTGCGCTTAAATGAATATATTCTAAGGCAGAATAAAATAAAAAGCGCATTATCTTATATGGATTATATAGGATTTATTATAGACAAAGAAACCTTATCATCACTTTCTTCAATGATCAACAGCAATTTAAGAAGATTAAAAATCAAAAACTTTTATTTTTCACTTATGGAAGACAACGATCCTGTAAAGGCTATCAATTATATGGAAAAAGGGCGACCGCTGGTAATAGGTATTCCATATAATTCTATTAAATCATTTGTGAAATACAGAGTTTTCAAGGATGAAATACCTGAAAATATTAGGTATTACCTCACCATTTTCGTTTATAATGATAAGGTACTTTTAATTCCTGGATTCGAAGGAGTTGAGCTAAAAACAACAATAGTTGATTTTTATGAAAAGAATAAGGATGTTATAATGGCAATGGAAATAAATAGTTTTATGGAGGAAATTGAAAAAATAAAAAATAAGGTCAAAATCATATACGCCAGTGTGCTTTCTAAAACAGGTGAAGAATTGAGGTCCTTGAATGAATATCAGTGATGTTATATGATTAAAATAAAAAATTGCATTACAAAAAAATATGATCAGGGGAACGATAGTATTGAAACATTGAAATCCAGAATGGATGAATTTGTAACAGAAACATATGGAAGTTCAGCTTCTGTGGATTTAAGTTCTATAGAAATCATAGATAAGTTACATGCGTATGTTGATATTTTTTATTCTGAAATTATAGAAAACAATATGCTTGTAAGAAAATTCAGCCATATATTTTATATTACAGGAGAAGAGATTAATGGAAAGGCAACGTTTACAGGGCCTGACAGAAAAACGGCATTGAAATTGCTCGAAGATGCAAAATACAGGACAATCAATGCTGGTGAATTAGAATTAATGAAGATAATTGCACCGAATATTTCTTCAATCGGAGAAATTCAAATGTCTCTCACACCTGTAATGGAAATACTCCGAGAGCTAATTGATAAAAATAGGATGATACTGGTATCCAGCAAAACGAGCGATGCTAAGCGCCTGAAATACTTTAATCAAATAAGTGATCTTAACATCTTTAAATATGAATATAAATATGACGCCTGCATAATTGAGCCCGGGGAAGAATTCAGCAATGAAGCTTCAAATGGAATAGAAAACCTGCTATCATTTGTTATATCGCATAAAATTATTTACATGTCCGAGATTTCATCTGTAAAGCCATATATCAGAACTGCCTATTCATACTATTCAATATGCGAAATTGCAGGAAATCTTATGGAAATCAGTGTTGAACACCTTCTTTCAGAGTATATTAAATTATATGGAAAAGACCCTGATCCACTTAAATTCAAAAACTACATCGGTTCTCTCATTGATTCTAAAGTTTTTATAAAAATAAATGATAAAATAAAAGGGAATGAAAAAATATTTGAGAAAGTTATAAAAATATAAAATTTAGTTTATTGTCTTTGTATATTCCTTTTCTCTGGATATTTCTTCCATAGCTCTTCCTTTTGGCTCCGGCAGGCAGAGTATTGTTATTATCAAACCTGCTACGGAAAAGGCTGCAAGTACTGTCATTAGAACGGAAAGGCCACTTGCTATTATAAACACATCAATGAACGTTCCAATAAACGCCCCTGTTTTTCCTCCTGCAGCTGATATTCCCGATCCAAATCCCCTTGTTGTTACCGGAAAGACCTCTGGCGGGTATACAAATGTTGTAACATTTGGGCCAAACATCATGAAGAAATAACTCATCCCGTATACAAGGAGGAAATAATCTACAAATGAAGGAGTATCAAGTTTCGGGACTAATGCAAGTATTCCATATGAAACAGCAAGCATTATAAAACCGGTCATCTGTATTGGTTTTCTTCCAATCTTATCAAGTGTGAATGTTGCGAGCCAGTATCCCGGCAGTGCTGCAACTGTAAATATAATCGCCGCATATTCTGTTGATTTTATTAAACCTGCAAGCCCAACCTGTGTTACAAGTGTTGCGAATATTCTACCGGCCATTATAGAATTTCCATAGAAAGCCCAGTCCATAAGGAACCATGCACCTGCTGTGCCAATCAATGTTATAAGGAATGTTCTGTTTTTGAAAAGTGTGTACCATGGAGCATTTACCTCCTCTTTCTGTTTTGATACTTTAATATCTATGCCTGTATATGATTTCAGGTTTTTTGCGGCCTCTTCAGCATGCCCTTTTGCAACTGTATACCTTGGCGGTTCTGGCATTTTTCTCCTGTAGTATATTACAATTGCTGCAGGTATAGCTCCAACAGAAAGCAGTATCTTCCAGGCATCTGTTAACGGTATAACCTTTGTATTTAACAGGAAAACCAGTGCAAGCAATGATGATACAACAAGTCCTATGCTCTGCATTGAAAGAATGCTACCAACATATTTTCCCCTTGTTTTTATATTTGAATACTCTGCCATGATTACGGAAGATGTTGCGTAATCTCCTCCTATGCCAACACCAAGAAGAAATCTCCATCCCATCAATGCATAGGGATTTTTAAATGAAAGGAAAGCGCTTCCAAGTGCCCCTATAACAAGCAATACCAGTTCAAATCCGTAAACAGCCTTTCTTCCAAGGTGGTCAAGCAGCCTTCCAAATGTTAATGCCCCAACTACAGCGGCTATTAAAGATATTGATCCTATTAAGCCAATCTCAGTCTTTGAAAGATTCCATCCAATCATTGGAAGTATAGCAAGCACTGTTCCTATAATAAATAAATCGTAAGCATCGGTAAAAAATCCCATTCCTGCTGTTAAAAATGTCTTAAAATGGAATTTTCCCGTTGCATTATCCAGTGCCTGATTTACTGTTTCTATATTACCTTCATTTTTATTATCCATATTCTCAAACAAATATACTTTTTATATGTATAAATATTATCAATATAATATATATAGTTATATATATACTATTGAGGCAGCTCCAATGAGTTTTTGGATTCAATATATTTATGCAGTGTTTCTATAAGCATTGCTGCAACTATTACAATACCTCCAATTATTATGCCCGGCGTTGGTATCTCCTTTAAAATAAGAATGGATGCTATAACGGCAAATACTGGCTCACCCACGTAAACAACACCTGCAGCTGTTGGCTCTATATACATAAGTGCTTTTGTGTTAATCAGAATGGCAAAAAAGCTTGCAAAGATCGCAGTGAATATTATTGTAAAAATAACTATCGGATGTAAAAGACCAGACGGATCCCAGCTGAATGGCAAAAATATTAATGAAAGCGCCCCAACCATTAATAACTGGTAAAATGTAAAAACCATGCTGTCCAGAAATTTTGTATATTTGAAAACATATGCTGTTTGCACTGCGTAAAAAATAGCACATATAAATGTAAGTATGTCTCCAAACGTATCCGTTGAATTGAATTTCAAAGATGACATAACAATGAGCCCTATAAATCCAATAGTAACAGCAACAACGTCAATCTTCTTGATCTTTATTTTAAGGTATAGCAGCGAGATTATTGGAAGCAAAACAACATACATGCCTGTAATAAGCCCCGATTGTGACGATGTTGTGTATTTAAGTCCAACTGTTTGTGTGTAATAAGCTATAAAAAGTAGGATTCCTCCAACAACACCAAGAATTATGTTCTTTTTTTCAAGCAACATTTTATTTTTAAATATTATGGGAATCATAAGAACAGCAGAAAGAATAAATCTAAATGAAAGCAGCATAACCGGGCTTATATAATTCAGTGACAATTTCATTATTGGAAAAGTTGCACCCCAAATAATGACAACTGAAATTAAAAGCATAAAATAAAAGATTTTGCCACGCATTAAAGTTCAGTATTTGCTGGTTTATAAATTTGATTGCTATTCAATTCCAATAGTATTTCTGGCATGGAAACAAACTGCTAAAATATCATATGAAAAGATAAAATAAGCCCATCGATAATGACATATATCACTTTATCCACCAAACAGGAAATATTTAATTAGCTGTGGTTTCCTTATTAGTATAGAAAATACAACTTTTGCGGGATAATCTATATCGCCAAGTGAGTTTATTCTTTTAATAATATATTCAGTGTTTATTGCATTATACATTTTATTCAGGAGTTCATCATTTGTGCTTATATTTGAAAAGTATTTCTGTATTTTAGAATCTATATACAGTTCTTTTCCAATCTCATGCTTCCACAGTTTCTGGTATTCTTTCATTGTTTTTTCTGAAAAGTCCGCTTTTTTAAATGCGCGATCTATAGCAGTGTACGCATTTTTGGCCGATATTATTCCTGTGTAGATTCCACCGCCGGACAATGGCTTCACAATTCCTGCAGCATCCCCGAGAAGCATAGACCTGTTTCCATAGGTTTTTTTAAGGTGTTTTATCGGTATTGGCCCTGAATTTATTCCAAGAACCTGTGACCTGTTAAATTTTGCATTGATGTTTTTAAAATATTTTATTGCAGTAACATGGTCTACACCAACTCCTATTCTTGTAATTTCTCCGGATGGAACCGCCCATCCAAAGAAGCCCTTGCTGTTTTCCGAACCTATGAAAACATTAACATCGTCCTGGTCCTCAAGTTTAAATGAAGAGTCAACCTGATATGTTGATATTAGTTTTTGTGGCCTTTCATAGTTAAGTGATGATCGAATTCTGCTGGTTGCCCCATCTGCACCAACTATCACACTGGCTCTTTCATATTTAATTTTGCCATTTTCCCTGTACTTCACCTCGCCAAAACTATCGTTTACCTTCGCATCAAGGACTCTTGAATTTATCCTTGTGTCAGAACCCGCACCAATTGCCATTGCTGAAACATCCTTGTCAAAGTCATCTCTGTACATTACTATTGTTTTATCTCCCTTTGCTATATGTATGCTCTTGCCATTTGGAAAGAAAACATTTGCTCCATGAACTTCATTGACAATAGAATTTGATTTTACATATTTGAAAACTCTTTCGGAAACCAAGCCAGTGCATTCAACAGGCTTTCCTATTTCCTTATGTTCTTCCAGTTGCAATACCTTATACCCATTTTTTGAAAGCAAATAGGAAAGATATGACCCTGATGGGCCTGCGCCTGAAACAATAACATCGTACACAGGAAATGATATTAATTTAATATTTATATTATTACTTTGACCAATACATTTTGATCACCGTATAAATTTTTAATATATATTTTTAGTATGCATATGGTCAATAAAATAATTCATTGATCTGGTTTTAATGTATATTTAAAAGCTATATGGCGTGTAGAAACGGCTACAATGACATGAAAAAACATTGATATTATGGGTACACTGAAGAAATAACACTGAGGTACAGGCACATGCAGAGACTCTGGTAATAAATTTATATTTTCTATAATTATTAAACTTAATAAAAATCTAATAATATTCGGGAACACTATAAAATATTTATACCATCATTAACTATAAACCATAAATGAATGCAAGAAAATTTCTTACTGTCCATAATAGAATATTCATACCATTAATTGCTATACTTTATTCTTTAATGGTATTTACGGTATCAATTGTAAATGCCTATTTGTTTTTGCTTATATTTTCTATTCCTGTTGTAATATTCCTTTTAATGCATTTCCTTGGCATGTACAAATTTAAGCCACGTCTTTTTGGTGGCATAGTTATATTGCTGGTAGTCCTTATACTTGCTGCAGGCATATATTCTACATACTTCTATGATCTAAATGGCGTATCCAGTAAGGATGTAAATGGAGTATCCCTTGAAACTGATATTACTCCATTTTCAGGTGTGGGCAATAATTATAATATTACTATTACAACTAATTATACAGGAGCATTGCTCAACAGCTCATTTCTATATATATATTCCAGCCATATATATAATACAACTGTGAAATATACCGCTTTACATCATGTAAGAAAAGATAATGTGACAACTATGTACTATAATACAAAATTGCCATCAGGACTTTACGATATTAATTATACAATTTCAAAGAATATAACAATATCAAGTCCCGGGCCAGTAAATGTTGGGAGATTTACATTCTATGAATTTTACGTTTTTGCTCTGGCTGATGAATACATAGCATCAATAGGCGTGCTTTATGTGATAGGAATAGCTGTCACATACTTTATTGGCAAGAAGAATCTCATAAAGAGATAAATTATATATTTTTAAACTATATAGATATTTATATATAGTTATTTCAAATATATATACATGCAGTCAATTAGGAAAATTCAGCTAACCGGAGGTTCAACATATATAGTTTCATTGCCATCAAAATGGGTAAAAAATAATAATTTGCAGAGAAGCAGTGAGGTAAAAATAGAGGAATCACAAAACAAACTTGTGCTTTACGGGAATACAGATATAAAAACAGAAATAGAAAAACATCTCATACTCAATTCAAAAATGGACTATAAAAGCATTGAAAGGGCACTAATATCACTTTACATTTCAGGTTATGACACACTTACCATAACCAGTTCATATTATATCAGCGATGAAACTAGAGATGCAATAAAGAGATTTTCAAAACTTGTAATAGGCATTGAAATCTTTGAAGAAGATTCTAAAAAAATTGTACTGCAAAACGTTTTAAATTCAAGTTCATATCCGATTTATAATTCGGTGAAGAGAATGTCGCTTAATGTTGAATCAATGATTTTTGATACAACAAAGGGAATAAATGATGCTGATAATGATTTATTGAAAAATGTAATTGAAAGGGATGATGAGATTGATCGCTTTCAGTGGTTCATATACCGTGAAGTGAAAGGCAAAAGCTGCGAAGATGAAAACAGCATTTATTATTTAATTATATCAAGAATACTTGAAAGAATGGCCGACCATACTGTAAATATATGCAAAATATGGCTGGAGAAAAAAAATGTTGAAATTCCATACAAAAAAGTAGTTGAAAACCTTTCATTTTCCCTTGACCTTTTTAAGAGAGCAATGGCACTTTTTTACTCGAAGAAATATAATGGGCTTAACGATATAATATCTTTCAAGAAAACAATAATGGAACAGAAGAAAGAATTGCTGGAGCTTGGAAGAACATCAGATATAGCTACAGTATCATTCTCTTCAGAAGAAATATCAAGAATTGCACTTTACTCTACAGATATTGCAGAACTTGCAATGGATATGGTTCTTTCCATTCAGAAGGAAATAACTTTATAATTTTTTAAAATCTGTTATTTTGGATTGATTATTTTCACCGATTATAATCTTTGTAGCAATACCTTTGAATAATCCAACCTCTACAACTCCGGGAATCATTTTTATTTCTTTTTCAAGTGAAACATCGGTAATGTTAAATTTGCAGTCAAGGATATAATTTCCATTATCACTTTTAAATTTTTTTCTATCCCTGAATGTTGCAGTACATCCAAGTTTTTCAATATTTTTCTTTGTGGCATCTTCCATAAATGGTATAACTTCCACTGGAAGCGGAAATGTATGCAATTTTTCAGAAAATTTGGAATGGTCTGCCATAATATAAACATCTCTGCTGTTGTATGCCACTATTTTTTCACGGACAAGTGCACCACCTCCTCCCTTTACCAGATTTCCATTTATATCAAATTCATCAGCACCATCAAAGTCAATTTCAATACCATCAAGATTATTATCTATTTTTATTCCATATGAACTTGCTAAATCAGCACTCCTCAATGACGTTGGCACACCGGTTATGCCTGTAATTTTCCCTGATCTTACAAGTTCTCCAAGCCCATCAATAAAATATTTTGTTGTTGATCCCGTTCCTATACCTATCTTCATATTGCTGTGTACATATTTTAGTGCTTCAATAGCAGCATTCTTTTTTTCATTTTCATACATATTCATATATCGTTTTTCCATTAATTAATATTATTAAAGCACTGGAAATCCCAGTGCAACATCTATTATTATTCCAAGTGCAAGAACAACAGATGCATAAATATTATAATAAAATGCCCTGCCAAAATTGCCTTTATATGCCAGAAGAAAAGCCGCCAGCATTATTGTTCCATGCAGAGCGGTACTTGCATATGAAATTACATTCAATTTATAAAATATATCACCTGCAAATGCAAGGGAAACCGACAATATTTGATTTAATCCTGCAAATTTCAGGGCTTTATTTCCAAGGAGGGTCGCAAAGCTATGAAGATTGTTCGCTTTATCATACTCCATATCAGGTATATGATTATACAAATCAAAGCCCAGTGCCCAGAATATTGTTGCAAATACAAAAAACCATGGTATATGGAAAATTATGTATAATGGTGAGTGAAAACCTATCACTGCTATGGCACCAGCCATTACAGACAATCCCTGTATTGATGCTATCTGATAATTTGCAAATGAGGTGTACCTTTTCATGTATGGATAACTCATAATAACCAGTGCACCTATTGGAGAAATGGAAAATGCTATAATGTTTATAAAATAAGCTGAAATAAAATATCCAATTAAACCGATTGCTATCAATGAATATGCATTTTTTACAGTTATAACTCCTGTTACTAAAGGCCTTGTTTTTGTTCTTGGATTTTTTGCGTCTATGAAACGGTCGGCTAGATTATCATTTGTCATGCCCGCTATTCTTATAAAAAATAAGGCAAAGAAAATTAATACAAGAATTTTTATGGATGGTATTCTGCGCAGTGCCAGAAATGCACCAAGATAGGCCATGGGCAGGCTAAAAAATGTCTGCTCCATCCTGAGAAATCTCAATATAATGTAAAGTTTGCTTTTTATGTCTTTAGCTCCTCCTGGGTCCCACATCTATCTTTATTTTAAAAATATTAATAAATATTGTTAAAAAACGTTTTAATGCTATGATACATTTATGTAAACATATGCATCTAAAAATAGCGGAGTAAACCCATTTTGCCTCCTCTCAATTTGTAATAATGCATTAAAAATTCGGCCATAATCGAATATTTTTTTCCAGTATGTGCATATGATATTTCAGAATCCCAGGGAACAGTACTTTTTATCCGCATTCCCATACCCTTTAGATTGTCAAGTATCGTTATAAATACCGGTTTAAAGCTATCTTTCTTCCCATTTATGCGATTTCCTGCATATGCACCCTGCCGCATTGATAATTCACCGCATTTTACATTCCAGTCCAGTGCATCGCCGACAGCGTAAACATTTTCATTTACCATTAAATTTTTATTTGTACTTATAAATTTATTAAATATATTCGGTGTACATTCAGGCATTAGGAAATCTGGCTCTATCCCGGTTCTAATCTCAGAAGCTTTCAAAAACTTTTTAACTTCATCTGCAACATTATCTCCAAGCTCCGATAAATAATTGCCACTGTAGCCTGCATGTATGCCGTTTCTATTTAAGTTTAAAATATACTGAATAAGAATGTAATCATCATAACTTTTTTTTGATCCCAAAACCATATTATCATAAAATTTACCATTTTTCATAAAATCGATCTGCCCTTTTCTATTGCAACCGGTTGCAATGATAACTTTTTTGGGGCAATATTCGTTTTTATCTGTAAGCACATAAGGATCATTAAAATCTACTTTCATAATATTTTCATTGATTGATTTTGGCATCCTTATATTGATATCAATAGATTTGGCATGATATACCATATAAGGTTTTGAATCTATAATTGCAACATTTCTTTTATCCTTTATTTGATAATACGCATTTATTCCAGAATAGCCAGATCCAAGGATAATAATATTATAATTTTTCATTTTATTTTCTATTTTTCATTAACCGGCAATTTATTCTTTGAAACCAGTTCAGTATCAAGAAAATATTTTAATGATTTTCTAATAATTAAATCCAGTGTTGTTGGTGGGATATTTAAAGTAGCGGAAAGTTCCAGAAGATTTATACGCTTTGGAACATCGAAAAAGCCAAGATCATATGCTTCCCTTACAATGAAAAGGGATTTTTTATCCACCTTTGTTTTTTTATAAAGATTAATATAAACATCGCTGCCTGTAATATGTTTCAGGTGGGTTGATAGTTCTTTAATCATGTCAACACTGTCCATTGACATGTACCAGATATTTTTGCCATTCTCAATTTTTTCCTCCTTTGTATAATTTGTTTCAGAACCTGAAGTATATTTTTTAAGTATTCCAAGAACTGGGCATTCGTTTGTAGTTAATCTCACTATCAATATATTTCCATTGCTGAATAATGTTTCAACGTTATATACTCCTTTATTCTCTTTTAAAGAAGTTAAAATCTTTTCAAGATCCTTATTTCCATAATAGATTTCGGCTATTTCATAAATAATCCCGTTGTTAATTTCTTTTTTGATAACTCTTGAATTTATGTTAAATTCAGAATATAAGCCACTGAGCGAACAGCCTTCATTTTTTATAGTAAATGTTACATCCATATGCCATCTTTCCACTACACTAATTTATTAGTTCTGTGTAAAATTATATACCGTTGCTTCTATTAAATTTTTCCATGCATAATGCTACTCTCATTTCTCATTTTTAATTCCTGTAATAACCATCCATGACTTTTGAAATGATTTTCCATTCCATTCAATGCCTGAAATAAATTCTTTTCTGGCACTATTTAAATAATCTAATGCCCTTTTCGCCTCTTGTGACTCCTCATTTACTGGATAGATCCACTGCTTAAAGGCCACCTTCTTTCTGTATATTTTATACTTTATATTTATGAATCCAGCATTTGAAAGTATTTTACTCCACTCTTCAACCGATGCAGCATGAACATGAGAATTATCCCTAATTTTCTCCAGTTCGTTAAAATCATCTACAATATTTCTGGGAACGGTCATATCGTCTATACCGATCATTCCATTTTCTTTTAAAACTCTGTAAGCCTCAATCGCAAATTTATTCAAGTCAACAAAATGGTGTGGTGCCCTTCTGCAGGTTACAACATCAAATTTTTTATCTTCAAATGGAAGAGAGTCAATATATCCTTTTACCGGAATGACATTTTTTAAATTATTTGCCTTAGCAAGTTTTTCAGTTTCAGAAAGCATGTTTTCAACCATATCAAGTGCATAAACCTCTCTTATTATCTTTGCCAGTTTTATTGCAGTGAATCCGGCACCAGTGGCTTCATCAAGGCCTATCATATCATTATTCAATGAAAGCATTGCAATAAGAATGTTTAAATCATCATCCTCTGCATGCGAAATACTATTTGCATAGTTTTCAGAATTTCTTGAAAAAAAATCCTTCGTCCTCTCATAATCATCCATTCTGAAATATATAAGGTAAATATTTAAAAATATTTAATAGTACATTTATTTTTAATAGGATAATAAAGCATTATGCCAATTTTATAATATTGGGCAACCCATATTTATTCATCATCGAAACAGTTGCAATGATTTATATTTTCCTGAACTTCTTTTTTTGAGGCTTTTCCAGTTATATTTATTTTTACTGAATTTCCATCTTCCGAAGTACTTATCCTGTTATCGCTGGTAAAATCCGGAGAGCAGCATGAGTTATTTCCAGTGCTGCATTCCTTTATTTTAGCATCTACTTTATCTTTTTTTATGTTGTTCAAAAGAACATCAACATCACCATCCTTTCCAGATACTTTTGCGTTTTCCATTTTTATCAAATATAGATTGCAAATTAATATAAATTGACTATTTTTTGCAATAATAACCGTGTTCGGTTTTTGCAATATTGCATTTTTCACTTATTCTTTTTAAGGTTCTCGATAATATTTCCTGATGAAGTTTGCTTTTATACTTTAGGTCTGTGAATCTTATAATGTTGCTTTCGCAAATTATGTTGCAAACAATATTTTCTCTGCTGTCGGAATTCAGATTTGAACAGTTATTTGTTTCCATAATAATTAATATTAACATCATCTATTTATTGACTTCTTTATCTTTAATAATTAAGCACATATTTCAAAGTTATGATATCTATACTCATTAAAAACATTTTATGCGGAGAGTGGGATTTGAACCCACGAATCCCTGCGGAAATGGACCCTAAATCCATCACCTTTTCCTGTCTCGGCAATCTCCGCATAAACGATATAATAGAATTTTATATATAATTTTTTAAACAAATTAAAAATAGCTGGCAAATATATTGAATTATGATACAACCGGAAGACTCCGTTATAATACTGGCAAATTATAATGCAGACTTTTTTGATAACATTTTCAGCAAAATGGAATTTTTAATGGGTATGGATTATATAAATTCATTTGCCAGCAAGCATAAAATACCGGTAATATTCACTGAAAGAAAATTATATTATCAAATCAAAAACCCTGAAGTTCGGGAATTAAGAAATAGAAAAGAGAGAAATAGAATTAAAAATATTACGCCCAGATCAGATTATGATCAGGGCTTCCTTAAAGAATTTGAAAATAAAATAAAAGTTAAAAATGTTGTAAGTGCGGAAAAGGAAGATATTTTTTATCACAGTGATCTGGCTCAAGAAATAAATAAATTAAATAGAAACACAATACTTCTTGGCGGATTTTTTACCGACAAGGATATATTTATCAGTTCCGCAACTGCGAACATCATGGAATTTAATACATTTGTTGTATCTGATATAACATCAACTTACTCCGAAAGGCTTTATTTTCAGAGTCTTGAAATGATAAGCCAGTTTGTAGACGTTCTGGATACAAGAGACCTTGAAAAATATTTTCCGCCATAACATTTAAGCCTTCAGCAAACATTTTAATCATATCAGTAATAACATATTATGATTGAACAATTATTCAAACCAAAAAGCATTGCTGTTGTTGGCGCTTCTTCTGATACTATAAAGGTGGGAAATATACTGTTCAGAAATATCACATCATCATTTTCTGGAAAAGTATACCCTGTAAATAATAAAAGTGAAAGCATAGATGGAATTGCTGCATACAAGAATTTAAAGGATATAAAAGAACCTGTTGATCTTGTAGTAATAGCTGTTCCAAGGGATGCTGTTCCTGGAGTGATGAATGATGCAGGTGCAATAAATGCAGGAGCAGCGATAATAATAACATCCGGTTTTAAAGAAACGGATCAGCATGGTGCCGAACTGGAAGAGCAGATAATGTCCATAGCAAAGGCTCATAAAATAAGAGTTCTTGGGCCAAATACAATAGGCATTATAACACCAGAAGTCAATGCAACATTTGCCTTTGCTGATGTTAAAAAGGGAAGGGTAGCCATAGTTGCCCAGAGTGGCGGTCTTGGCGTTTATATGCTTAACTGGGCCCAGCAATCGAACGTTGGAATAAGTTATTTCATCAGCCTGGGCAATCAGGCAGACGTTGATGAAACAGATTCATTTCAGTTTCTTTCTTCTAATGTTGAGACCAGAGCCATATTCTCTTATATTGAAGGAGTATCATCAGGCCAAAAATTCCTATCAACACTGCCAGATATAACAAGGAGAAAACCAATTATATTCCTGAAAGGGGGAATGGGCAAAACCGGTGCAGCTGCTGTTAAAACCCATACTGGAAGTGTTGCAGGTTCAATGGATATCTTCCGTGCTGCTGTCAGAACAGTTGGCGGAATATTTGTTGACAACATTGAAGATATGCTTAATCTTGCAAAAATAGTATTATCTGCTGAACCTATTTCTGAAGATATACTAATAGTAACAAATTCAGGTGGCCACGGTGTACTGACAACTGATGCAATAGACAGGGAAGGATTAAATGAAATAGAACTGCCAGAGAGTGTTAAACATGATTTGTTAAATGTCATACCAGCACAGAGTACACCAAGAAACCCTGTAGATCTTTCAGGCGATGCAGATTATAAAAGATATAACAGTGCTCTTGACATAGTAAAGGACCTTGACTGCACCAAAATAGTTATAGTTCAATCGCTTCCAATGGTTACATGTTCAGATGTTGCCAGGGCAATTATGAATTACAGAGGAAAAGGAGTGATAGGCGTTACAATGGGACTTGATCAGAATTCAGCATCAAAACTTCTTGACTCGGTTTCAATACCCGCTTTTATATTTCCCGAAGATGCTGTAAGGTCAATAAAATATATGGCAAACAGGCCAAACCCTATTAAGAAAATACGCACAATAGAACCAATAAATCAGGCGAAAGAACTTGTAAAGGGCAAAAACTATATAAAAGATTTTGAAGCAATGAAGTTAATGGAAATATATGGAATAAAGACACCCGCTTATGCTATTGCTGAAAATGCACAGGATGCAAAATCAAGGGCTGATGATATTGGTTATCCTCTGGTCATGAAAATTTCTCCTGATACGCCTGTTCATAAAACCGATGTAAAGGGAGTAATAATGAATGTTGAAAAGGATATGGTAGAAAGTTCATTTAATGAACTTAACTATTCAAGGGTAATCATGCAGGCACAGATCACAGGAGCGGAAATATTTGTTGGAGGAATAAACGATCCAGTATTTGGCCCATCAATAGTTGTTGGCATAGGAGGCATATACATGGAGGTAATAAAAAGCCTGAGTTATGGAATATGCCCGGTATCAGAGGACGAAGCTTACCAGATGATAAGGGAAAGCAAAATACTGAGCATGCTTACATCAAGAAACAGGGATTACGATATTAACAGCACTGTCAGAACAATATCAAAAATATCAAACATGCTGATTGATTTAAATATAAAAGAAATGGATATAAATCCCCTGATAGTTAACGAAAAAGGTGCATTTGCCGTTGATGTAAGAATTATTCTTTGAAATCATTTATAGAAGGATATAATCATGCCGGCAAGGAATATAATTCCTATAAACGAATTTGCATTAAAGAATGACATTCTTATAGTCTTTAAGTTTGATGGATTTAATATTAAATGCTGATATATTATTAAAGCGGCTATTGGCACGAGCAAAATATCATAATAAATATTTTTTACTATGAATGCTATAAAAATAAAAAGCCCTATTGTTAATATGTGAAAAACGTATGATATTGCCATTCCAGTTTTGAGTCCATATTTTACATTCAAAGTTTTTAAATTATTCTTTTTGTCATATTCAATATCAGGAATTGTGTATATTATATCAAATCCAGCAATCCAGAACGTCGATAAAAGTATAATAAGATATATTATAAGAGGGGGATATACGGGAGTTATGGCAAGAAAGCCACCAAGCACGCCAAGACCTATTGTAAAACCCATAAAAAGGTGGCGCCACGACGTTACTCTTTTCATAAGAGGATCGGCAATGAAAAATAATATAACAATGGGAGAAAGGATAAATACTGTTATGTTAAGGAAATACGTGGACACTTCAAATATTGCAGCAAGGAGGAAAGTCAATATATACGCATCTTTTAACTTCATTTTGCCTGTAACAAGAGCCCAGTTTTTTTTCCTTGGATTGTTTTCATCATAGGGCATTCCAAGTATCCTGTTTATTGACATGCCGGTTCCCCTTGCACTTGTTGCAGTAATCAATATTATTATATATTTTAAAATAAAGTAATGCCCTCCAGATGCGATTATTGCACCTGCAAAGATAAATGGCAGATCGAATACTGTATGCTCCAGTTTTATGAAATCAGTCACATCCTTAATTTTCACTTGAATTCACCAATTTAAAACTACTAATTAAGAATATTCATTCATCTTTATACATGGTATCTGTATCTTCCCCGCCCTGAAAGAAATCCGACATATCTGTATAAACATCCTCAAAACCGAACAGGTCTTTTGAAGAAACCGGAATTATTTTATTGATAATATCGGAATCTTTTAATGCGCTTACCATATTTAAGAAGTAATCCTTTACAGTATCGGTATTCTCGTTCCTGAATGCATCGTAGAGGAGATCTGGGTTCTCTTCCCAGTCAGATATCTCCTTTACTTTATCTTCTCCGATTAAATCTATTTTGTTTAAAATAAACATCATTGGCACATAAAACCTGGAGTAAACAGAACCATAAAGCATCTTTTCCGATATAAAACCTGAAGGTGTCTGTGAAATCATTGAATCGGCAAGAAAAGCGAGCATGGCCTTTCCCTCTGCTAAAGATTTTACAAGCAATGGGCTGCCAGGACGAAAACTAAATAGTTCTATTTGCCCTGGTGTATCAAAAATAATATAATAATCATCATATAACTCCAACTTGGACTTTATTTTATCAATATTGTCCAGAAGCAGGTCTGCTGCAACAATCTGTGCTCCATTTGGGCCAAGCGAATAGGCTGACATAACTTCATTTAAAGAAATAAATTCTCTTATGTCAATGTCTGGCTCATATGGCAAATATTCTGCACCAGGATCTAAATTTACTATTATTGCATCATAATCATTCTGGATAAGCCAGTCCTTAAACGCGCCACAAAATGTTGATTTTCCGGTTCCGGCTGGTCCTGTAACAAATAATGATCCTATCATGGCTGTTTATTGCCTGAATTTATTTAAATGATTCCAGTGTTGCTTCTTCAACCTTTAAAGGTTCTGAAACATCAAAGGTATTTTCTATAGAATCGATTAGCCTTCTTATCTGGTACTGAAGGTATTCTGGCAGGTGATAATCATCCATGACCTTTTCTGTTTCTTTCAAATATTTCACTACACTACCATAGTGTATTGTTAGTATTATGTTATCAGATCCACATTTCAGGCACTTTCCTGAAAGCGGCACGCGGCGGAATTTTGTATTGCATTTTGTGCATCTGAATTCCTGAGTGAAAAAACTCCTCATATTCCCAAACATATCAGGCAGAAAATGTGATGATATTACTCTTGCTGCAACATCATTTTCATCAACAGCCATTATTTTTGTTGCAAGCCCCAGCTGTTTTTCTATCTTTTCCTGCATGGAACCTATGGTCTTATATGCAGACATCAAAACTCCTTCATTCAGGTTCGACGTATCAAAGGAAAAACCGGAATTTGTATATATTCCCTGATTCTTCATTCTGGACTTCATTGTTACCATAATATTTTCAATTTTTGAAGGCGGAGTTCCCTTTTCAGTTTCTTCATAGAATTCAAGCGGATATTTCCACAGTGTGTCGACATTCATTGCCTCCTTGTCAACCTCTTCTGGATCAAGTATTGCAGTGAGCACCAGTGGTGCATCCATCAATCCCCCTGTTGTTGAAGGAAGAAAATCTCTTGAGAAATCAAGAAGCCCTTCCAGAAGAAGCATTATACTATCCTCATCACCATCACAATTTCTTCTCTTTGCTGCATGGTAAAATGGATGCGCGTAACAACCACTTACCCTGGAAAAACCTACAATTCTGGAAACTATTCCACCGGATGTATGCGGTGCAAGGCCAATTACAATTTCTCCTATGAGATCATTTATATCATGGCATGAATAATATGGCTGCAGGTTATAATACCTTACCAGCATATCATCCACAAAATTTGCAACATTCAATAAATATTTTGCAGAATCCTCAGGTATTATTATATCCTGAGGATATATTTCATTCAATTCTTTATCCGGATAACCAAGATCAATAAGCTGTTCCGATGTAAGGTTAAGTTCACTTTTCTTAAAATGTGTTATGGGTATATCGGACATATCATATCTGCAAGTTCCATCCTTGTTTATGCTTATGCCATGTAGTGTTCTTAAAATGCCTTTTTCCAGTGGCTCAACTGCACTGTCTTTTGACATAAGTTTTTTTACGCCTTTTAACTCTTTAACATCTTCTGGCCTGATGTTTAATCTTGATTCTGCCTTCTCAAGAACTTTGCTTAGATCAATATTCATTTTCTTAATCTTATGCTGGTTATAGGTAACGGAGCCACAATTTTCACATATGGTCAATGGCGTTTCATTCCCACAATTTTTGCATACCCTTAAATTTAATTCTATTGAATATTCAGCTTTATTCTTTGCAGCATTTAATATTGAACGCCTGTTATCCCCGAAATTAAGGATTGGGAATAGTGAATGGACTTTAGGCTTCATTTTTCTGTCACCGGCTTTTTCAGGCCTGCCAAGCCTTGCACCAATACGCACAGGTGATCTGGCTTTTATAATCATTCCTGAAAGCTGGTTTACAGCTTCAAGTGCATTTGATGCATTGTATGTTCCATGTTTTACTATTTTTCCATCTTCTATTGAAAAACCTGTGGATACCAGTAAAGGAAAATACTCATTCAATTCAAGCAATTCATTTTCAGTTTTAAATTCAATCCCAAGCTTAATCAGTATATCTGTTGCAGATTTATCAATGTACAGCTTTTTGTTTTCTATATACGATTTTTCCAGTGCATCTATAAGAAAATTTAATTCTTCAATTGTTATGTCGTGCCAGTAATAATCATATTCTGGATATAATGGTATTTCATATTTCCTTGATATTTCTACTGCTTCGTACTGATCGGGCTTTGTTTCCATATATTTTTTCAATTCTTCAGGAAGGTAATATGACCACCATTCTACAGTAAATGGTGATCTTACAAGATTTTTATTATTTTCCAGAAAATCTCCATAGGCAATTAAAATCTCACCCAGGTCTGTTATTTCCTTTACATCATCCTTTATTTTTTTGGCCTCTTCAATGGTTTTAATTTTTCTGTGTTCACCGCTTTTCAGAAGAACAGTGGGCCCATCAATTGTATCGCACGGTGTTACTGCCGCTGCTTTTCCCGGAAGTTCAACCTTGATCTGCGAACCTATGGCAATAAATTCATCTACAATGTACATTGATACAGGATTAATGGAAGCAGCAGCGAGACCTGAAAGCCTGGATCTGCCATATCTGAGCCTGAATCCTCCCGCCCTATTTGGATATCCAAATACTGGCCTTCCGGCAATTATATCGCGGAGGTATTTCTCTGAATTGTCTCCCTTTTCCTCTTTCTTGTTTTTTCCTATATTTTCAAGAACATCCCATTCCTTCATATTCATAAGGCTGGTATATTTAAGAACTTTCCTGGATTTCTGAATAAGCCCCTCACATAGTACAAGGCACATTCCTCCACGTATGCGGTTTGTTGTTATTCTCTTCATATCCCTGTGCCCGGAAATTTCTACCTCTTCACTCCCTTCACCATCAATCATAACCGGTGAATTGCCTATTACAAGCCTTACTTCTTCCGGTGTAGGTAGATACTGCAAATGTTTTGACCTGTTATAAGCCTGTATTTCTTCTATATAACGCTCGATTTCCTCATCTGTTGCCTTAAAACTGCCTATATTTAACTTTCTTCTAACAATATCGGCCATCAATACGCTGAGTGCTTGAGCTGTGCCGCCTGCGCTTCTTATAGGGCCAGAATAAACAATATCAACATATTCTGTTCCATCATCATTTGAAACTATATTTACTTCTTTTATTCCTTCAAGAGGGGCAACAAGAATCCCCTCTGTAAGTATTGCAAGGCCAACACGAACAGCTTTATCAAGAGCTTCGTGCCTGTCATCTTTAAGCATTTCCGCTACTTTTTTAGATATTTCAAGTGATACTTCTTCTCTGGATTTTGTTTCGCTGAGTTTTCTTATATCTTTTGCTATTCCGGGAATATTTATTAATTTTTCAACTCTCTCTGCCATATCATTGGCTAAAAGTATTTCGACTTGTGTAGAGACATCTTTGCCCAGTGATCTTGCCTCTTCAGCAATCTGATAGCACTCATCTACTTTCTCCTGCAATATTTTATTATATTTGTCAAGGTTGTGGTCTATCATTCTATGCTTTCAGGAGATCGCTCAATAATAACTTATCCATAAGCGATGATTTTATTTTTATCTGCTGTTTCATATATGCATCCATTGCATTAATTTCCTTTGATAAAATTTTGTTGAAAACATCGGAACTGACCGTTACTGTAATATCTGCATCTATTTTTCCTTCCTCCGGCATGCTTATATGTCCGTTTTCTACCTTAAAATAATAAGAATCCTTATCGTCAAATACTATATCTACGCTCTTGGTAATATTTTGCAATTTTTTTGCATATGCCTGATCGCTTGCTATTTTATTATTCATTTTCTTTACTAAATCATTCAGCACTTCTTTCATATATTTTACCTCTTTTTTCTTTTCTGTATTCCAGTGATTTTTTTATGAAATATAAATGTACCTTTGAAGGGTTTAACGGTCTTGATTGAAATTCTGCATGATACTGTGTAGCTATATAGTTATCCCTGCCTTTAAGCTCCAGAATTTCCATTCTTATTTTTTCTTCATCGGTTCCTGAGAATATTGCTCCTGCCTGCTCAAGCCTTTCAATATACTCAGGGTTAACTTCAAATCTGTGTCTGTGCCTTTCACTTATTTTCTCGGAATCATAGAGATCATAGGCTATTGTCCCTTTTTTAATTAAAACGTTTTTTGCTCCAAGCCTCATAGTTCCACCAAGGTCTTTTATGCCTTTCTGCTCCGGCAGTATGTCTATAACAGGATCTGGTGTGTCAGGTTCAAATTCTGTACTGTTTGCCTTTTTTAAATTCAATAAATCCCTTGAAAGCTCTATAACGGATGCTTGAAATCCAAGGCATATGCCAAGGTATGGAACATTATTTTCCCTTGCATACCTTGCTGCAACTATTTTGCCTTCAACGCCACGGTAACCGAAACCACCAGGTATAAGTATACCATCCAGGCCCTCCAGCAATTTTGTGCTTTTAACAAGATCATCAGAATCAATCCATTTGATATTTACTTTAATGCCGGTATTGCCTGTAACATGGGAAAAAGCTTCTTTATGGCTCATATAAGCATCCTGCATATTTACATATTTTCCTATAAGCCCTACGGTAACCTCCGTTGTTGGGTTTTCTATATTTTCCGTGAACTTTTTAAGTGTATAATTCAATTCATGGTCGTCAAAGCTAAATAATTCTCTAATGTATGAAAGTATATTCTGGTCTTTCAGGACTACCGGTACCAGATATACATTTGGCACATTATAAACACTTATTATTCCATTTTCTTCTACATCTGTGAAAAGCGATATTTTCTTTCTAGCATCGTCATTTAACTTATTTTCTGATCTGCAGAACAGTATATCCGGCTGTATTCCTATTGCTCTGAGCTCTTTTACGCTGTGCTGTGTTGGTTTTGTTTTTTGTTCTGATCCCGATTCCGGTATCAGTGTAACATGCCCAAAAATTACAGAATCGTGCCTGTCAGATTTCATCTGCCTCAATGCTTCGAGAAATGGCATGGATTCAATATCTCCCACGGTGCCTCCTACTTCAATAAGTGCTATGTCATAGCCATCTGCTGCTTTTCTTATCCTTGTTTTTATTTCATTTGTAATATGTGGTATTATCTGTACTGTACTTCCAAGATAATCTCCACGCCTTTCTTTTTCTATAACTTCTTTGTATATTTTTCCAGTAGTTATATTATTATCAGATGATAGATTCGTATCCAGGAACCGTTCATAATTTCCCAGGTCCAGGTCAACCTCCCCGCCATCATTCAATACAAAAACTTCTCCGTGCTGATAAGGATTCATTGTTCCTGCGTCGTAATTGATATATGGATCAATTTTTATGTTAGTTACCCTGAACCCGCTGTTTTTTAAAAGATATGATAAACTTGATGTAATTGTACCTTTACCCAACCCAGAAATAACTCCTCCTGTTATTACAATATAATGCATTATTCTATAGTAAAAATCGTTTAATAAATCTTTTCATTGATATATACAGCAATAATTCAATAAATTGTATAATTATTATCTTTCTTTCCAATATCTGTTTATTATATGGCAAAAAAACATAATAATATGGGATAATAAACAAAATGCATAAAAATAGTATAGAATTAGAGCATATACTTGAGCCTGCCGGGCAAATATTAAAAAAATAAAAATTAATTTATCCGTTCATTACTTATAGATAAAATAATTAAGAAACTGGAGCATATATTCATATTATTCAGATATATCTTCCAGATTCCTCCTTGATACCTTTGTTCCGCCAATAAGCACAAGTATTCCTGCTATTAATCCTGTTACGCCAATAAAGGTAAACCCGAATGCCCAGGAATATGTTGCAACAAGCACCGGCAGTAATATGGCACCAAGCGCCCCTCCGCCATGGCCTATTCCATCAGTTAAACCAAACCCTGAGCTTCTGGCCCTTGTTGGATAGTTCTCAGCTGTGAACGTGTATGCAACCTGTAAATACATGCCAAGGCCAAGAGCAGCAAGAAAAGATCCAAAATAAAGTAAATCTGTGATTTTGGTGGCCATCGATAACATACCTAAAAACCAGACAACTGTTGCAGCAAAAATCACATATTTCCTCTCGTATTTATCCGCGGTATACATCATTATTAAAGCTCCAGCAGGGTATCCTATAATTGCACCCACTGCAATATACAGAATAGAAGCAGCAACGCTGAATCCTATTCCTTCAAGCAGAGATGCGGCATCTCCAAGAAAAGCATAATTCCCAATGTACCAGAAAAACCATACAGCTACCAGCAATACCATTCTTTTAGAATATGGCTTTTTGAATAAGTATAAAGTTGGGAATTTTGGCTCTTCAACAACCACATTCTCAGGATGCGGCTCTGGCAAAGTTCCAACTTTTTTTCTGGCATTGGCTTCCATCATCTCCAAAACCCTTTCTGCTTTTGGTATATTATTCCCTCTTGTAGCAAGCCATCTTGGAGATTCAGGAAGTTCGGCCCTTAGAAATACAGCAATGAACGCTATTATTGCCCCTATTCCAAATAACCAGCGCCATCCAGTTGTGAACGCAGGAACCAGAAAATATCCTATAAAAGGTGTTACTGCCTGGCCAAATATGCCAATAAGGAATGTGAATACGGTGATTTTTCCTCTTACAGCCACTGGAGCGAATTCTGTTATATATATTGAAACCAGATTAAGGTCTGCTCCAAGGCCTATACCGGTTATAAATCTAAATATTGCCAGTTCAGGGACATTCATGGATAAAGCATCGCCAAGTGATCCAATTGCAGTAAGTGCCATTGTTAAAATCATTGATCTGTATCTGCCAAATATATCGGCAAGGCTTCCTATTGCATAAGAACCTATAGCATAACCAATAAGGCCAACTGAAAGAGCTATAAACAGGATAATGGAACCATGCAGGTTAAACTGCTGATCAATTGCTGGCATTGCCAGCCCTATATCAGATATATCATAGAAAGTAAAAAAATATCCTAGCCCTATTATTCCCAGAAAAGCTGTGGGCAGGGACCAGACTGGAATTCTATTCTCCCTGGCTATGATATCTTTAGCTTTGTCGAGATTTTCTACCATAAAGCAAAATCACAATTCTATATAATAATGTTATTATTGTGTAACTAATACTTAATAAGATTTTCTTAAATTACTTCAATTAATATTTAATCTTAACTATCAAAACTTAATACAATATGTA
>NZ_JBBIRC010000017.1:0-26621 GCF_037442045.1 Ferroplasma sp.
ATTTTTTGTTATAGCGACTATTGCTATTTTCATGTCCTCCATTTATGATTATAGAATATAGCATAATATATTTACGCAGTTAATTTATTATTGCAATGTCTTGCAAAATTCTGCTTTTAATACATTATTAAAATTAATTAGATATCTGTTGTAGTAATTTCTTTTCGTATTAAAATTTGACATTACAGGTACTTTACAGCCTGGTAGCTGAGCATAATTATAAGATAGAGAATAATTAAATGTGCTCGGCTCTGTATATCTGTATACGATATCTATAAATAATAGTAAATTATTGTAAAATATGCAGAGTAATATCCGTAATTATTATTATAATAAATTATGAAAGTGGCAAAATAATCCAAAATACAGTGATTATATTGATTAAGTTCATAAAAATAAAAATACAATAGCTAATGAATTTAAAAAAGATCCTGAATTTGATGAAATTTGTAAGGTTTTAAAGCTATACGGAAATGAAAAAGTGTAAAATGAGTTTACAACCATTATTGAAGAAAGTATAAATATAGAACAGGATATAATTAATATTCTTGTTTCTGGTACCCTTGAAGCTTTTGGAATGCGTAAAACTGGCAATGACTTATTACAGGTTGCAATTGCAGGACTGATTGGTGCTGCTGCTGTTTCTATAATGATTTCTGTATTTTCAAAAAGGTGAGGCATATAAATGATGAAAAATTGGAATTGTATAATATGGAATTTTCATATGATTTATTCAAAGAGTCTTTAAAAAAATTAAATTTAAATGGGAAGCAGAATTAGGAAGCATTTCAAGAAATATTGAAGACTTTGATTTCTTATCTTCTTATGTATATAATAGAACGATGAATAATCAAACTTAGCAGGTGTTGCTAGAAAACATACTTATTTGCTTATCTTCCTTAACATTATAAATACCTGATTAAGAAATAATTATTATGCCTGAACAAATTGCTTTACATAACTATAGTGTTTTATACACAATGAATTGCACAGTGTTGGCTACAATTCACCATTTTAGGATCTGGTATATACTTTTTGATGCAGTTTGTATAAATAAATATTTATATTAATTATAAATATGTAATTACCGGGGAGCTTAAAAGCTGAGAGGATAGGGATCGACCCGTGTAACCTGATCCGGATAATACCGGCGGAGGGAGATGGATACGAATTATAATAATGTTATAAAATGGTGTTATAAACGCTGAGCAAAAAGCAACGCTTTATGCTCATGTCAAGTGCTTCTGGGCTCACATTTTGGGGTATGGTCGGTACTCTTGGTCCATTGGCTGCAGCGGGTTCGATAATAGGAGTTTTGCCACATAATTTGAAAGTGCTCGTTCTTTTAATTGGCCCTTTGTTTGTTCCTTTTGGCAATTTTTTGATGGGGATATTTACAGATATAATCGGGAGAAAAAAGATATTTCTGATAACTATGGTTATCTACGGTGCCGGAATTGTTATTATATCCCTGAGCTATACGTTTTTGCCGTTGATTTTAGGATTAATGCTTGCAGAGTTCGGAGTTGGTGGGGAAGAAATTCCATCACTTTCCCTTGTGGCGGAAGATTCTCCAATATCAGGAAGGGCAAAGTGGCTTACAATTATATCAGATTTTGATAATATTGGAAGTGCACTTATAGCAGGCCTTTTTGTTGTTATAGTAAATTCTTTCTTCGATAGAATTGTACTTTTAATTGCTGCTTCTATACTTATAGTTATAATGGTATTTTCAAGAATAAAACTGCCAGAATCATTTAAATGGGAAGTTCTTCACGGCAAATTAAAAGAGGGCGAGAAAACACGCTCTGAGCTTTACATAGATACCAATGGCGTTACTGTGAAAAAATCATCTTATAAATTATCCTTTTTTGTACTTATGTCAATAGCAATATCACAATATGCATCATTCGGGCTTATGGCTTATGTAATTGGCCCTTATGAATTTCCTGGTGCATTCCAGGATGACATGATAATATTTGTTGCGCTAATAGGAGCTTCGGCAGGTGGATTCATTGCTGCTCCTCTAATAACTCGGGGAAGGAAAAAATATACATTATACTCATATGGTGTTGGCTTTCTATCCACTGTCCTTATTTTTGCCCTTGTACCATATTTACATGATGTAATAATATTCTATCCACTTTTATTCTTAAATATGATTATGAGCGAGTTTGCCTGGGCTTCCAGAACTACGCTTGAACCTGAACTGGTTCCTACGGCAAGGAGAGGTACATTTATTGGTGTTGTTAGGCTTGCACCCATGATAGTTTACCCAATACTGGTTTATTTAACCAGCAATGTATCTCTAATTGTATTTATTGCAATAAATATGGGTTTATGGCTTCTTGGCTTTATTGCTGCTATTGTCTGGCATATCTATGGCATAGAAACGGCAAACGTGAATATAGATTATCCTGAAGGATAATTAAACATGTTAATTTTATTAACATTTAAACTATAAAATATATGTATAATTTAAGTAGATTTAAAAACTTGCACTGTCAATGCATAGATTTTTAATAAACCTTGCATTAATCACAACATGGATACTAAATTAATTATAAAAGATCAAATGGAAGAACTTAAAACAGAATCAAACCCAGAGAAATTGAAAGTGGCAATAAAAAGATATATTGCATAGATACTGGACTTTATAACAAAATTGGCTATATACATTCACCTGATTATGGAATAATTCTGGAAAATCTCGTTTCAATGCATTTAATGACCATTAAAAAGAATTATCTTTATGGGTTATCTATTTATTTCTACAAATCTGTTGAAAATGAAGTAGATTTCCTTATAATGTATAAAAATACAATAACTTCGTTGATAAATGTATCTTATATATCAAATGAAAGAGATATAAGTACAAGAGAATTAAGGTCTCTCGATAAGGCATCTACAAATCTTAATTGCAAAAATCTTATATTCATTTCATATGATTTAAATAGTGAAACAATATATAACAAAAATAAGATAAAAATAATTTTAATTCTTGATTTCCTGTTAATGAATATAACTTCGTTCAATAAATTTATTAATATACAATAATATCATTGAGCCCATATATTTTTAATATGATAAGGATTAATGCAAAGGAGTAACAATTGTTTCCTTGCAACTTGTTATAATTATGCCAAAAAGCATATTAAGCAAGACGTTGGCGTTGCTGAAATTAATATCATGGCATTATAATGAAATTTTTTATCGAAATCGATGAATTAATTAACGGCATCTGGTTACAATAAAATTAATATACGCAATTCATTATTAACTTAGGAGAGCTAATGGATATCAACATAGACGAAAGCATTACAAAATGGGAAAAAGATGTTATTGATACATCTAAAAACAACAGAATTCTTTATTTCAACCAGGAATCATTTCTGAAAATCAACACGCCTTCCATGCTATTTCTTTTCGATGACCTGGTAAATAAGGATAAAATAATGGGCATTCGTACTAAAACAGAAGAAGAAAACAGGAAAAAAGATGAGATAATTTTTTCCAGGAAGGAAGGAATAACAAAAGTACTGGGAGACATATTTTATCAGGCAAACAATTCATTGAAAGAACATGGTTCAAATGTTCTTTTTGTGTCATTTGGTATTCTAAAGTGGACAGATGAAACCGGTAAAACTACTGAAACGCAACTTTTCTTCGTGCCTGTCACGCTCGCAAGAAAGATGTACGATAACTATAGCCTGGAATCAAAGGAGGGCGAAATATTCTTTAATCCAGTTCTCCGTGAAAAACTTGATCAGTATGGAATTAAATTTGATTTTAATTTTGAAAATAATTATAATTTAACTGAAGCTATGAGAAATTTAAAGTTGATTTTAAAAGATACGAAATGGTCAATAACAAATAATTCTTATTTAGGTGCCGTTTCGTTCACCAACAATACGATTTACAACGATATAAAGAGAAATCATGAAGCTATAAAGAAAAACGATCTTACCAGAGGACTGGCAGGGGATTTTCAGGTTATAAAGAAATTGAGTACCATGATACCTTCAAAAATTGACTATTCCATAAATACGGTTATGGATGCAGATTCAAGCCAGATCCAGGCAATATATTCAGCAAGGCAGGGTGCAAGCTTCATACTTAATGGCCCACCGGGCACTGGAAAGAGCCAGACAATTGCCAACATCATTGCAGACTCCATGAAAAATAATAAGAGTGTACTGTTTGTCAGCGAAAAAAATGCAGCAATTGAAGTTGTTAAAAAAAGGCTTGATGATATTGGCCTTGGCGATTTTTTGCTGAATTTTCATGGTAATGTTCCTAAATCTGAAATAATTAAGTCATTATACAAATCGGTAGAGAATAATGCAGAGGTACAGAGAAAAATGGCTCCAACTGATAGATATTCAGGTACTCTCAATTCTTATGTGCATTCTGTTCACATGAAAAGGGGAAAAATTGAGCGCAGCATATATGATGCATGCCTTCTGGAACTGGGAAATGATAAGGGCATTAATGTAAAAATCAATGATAAACTTCTGGATCTCACACGTGAGGAACTGGATTCGCTAGAATTTAAATTGTCAGAATTTAATGATTATCTGGATATTATTGAAAATTATAACAATATACCTGCAAATATTAATCTTGAAAAGTACGGAGAAGACTCTGAAAAATATTATAATGGCATAGAGACAATACAGAATACAATTGGAGATATCATTGAATTAAAGGAAATTTTGCAACGAAATGGTTTTGAACTCCGGGTAATGGAAGACATGGATAAGCTTTATAATCTTGCTTCTATAGCTGACCCTCAAATACATCTGGAAGAAAACTTCCTTGACCAGTCGTTTATAGAACAGGCAAACAAACTTCTCGATTCAGAGTCAAATGCAAAGCAAGAACTTAACTCTATGATGGAAACACTGCTAAAAAATAGAAAAAAGGAGTTTCTTAACATGGATTTAAATTCTATTTACAGCCAGTTCGAAGAAAAATATCATTCGTGGTGGAAAAGGCATTCGGAAGAATATAAAAAACTTTTAAAGGAAATAATGGAAAATACAGAGAATGGCTCCAAAAAACATTATAAAGATCTGGTTGAAGATTTAAAACTGGCAATAAAAATTAAGGAAAAGGAAAATGAGTTAACAGAAATTGAAGAGGGTATACAAACTATGAATATAGGGGCAGGAGATGTTCCTGATAAAATAAGATACGCTGGCAAAATACTTTCTCTTTACCCTGACAGTGGCGAGGCAGAAAGCATAATAAAATTAATTGAACAGTTCCCAGAAGAAATACAGAACATTAAATTCATCAAAGATTCGCTGCTTGAAAGCATCAATTATATAGTAAATATAGTACCTTCACTCAATGGCATGCTGCATTCCACTTTTGAAGAAATGGAAGAGTCTGTTAAAAATGTTTTATCTTTTGATATAGATCGTTATTCCAAATTTACCGAACTATGTTCAGAAATCAAAGATTCGGGAGTTGATATTTCAGCTGCCTTTAATAAACACATACACATAGACTCGATACTTCATGCTTTTCAATACAGTTTTAACTCTAAATTCATTGACTATTATGTAAAAAACGATGAAAACCTGAAAAATTTCAGGGCTGCATCACATGAGAGAATTGTAGGCATGTTCATTGATTATGATACCAGGAAAATGGAAATAAATCGATCCAATCTTGTTGCAGAGCTGCTCGAAAGGCGCAGAGAAGCCTTAGCAAGATATCCTGGCATGTCAATGATTATTAAAACTGAGAATGCCAAAAAAAGATTCCAGAAACCATTGAAAGTAATTTTTAGTGAATTGAAGGATATAATGCCTGCATTAAAGCCATGCGTTATGATGAGCCCTGATAATGTCAGCGCTTACCTTAATAATAATTATATTTTTGATTTGATTATTTTTGATGAAGCTTCCCAGCTGAGACCACCAGAAGCTGTTGGCTCCCTGATCAGGTCAAAACAGGCAATTATATCAGGAGATACCCAGCAGCTTCCGCCAACAACATTCTTTGAAAGTATAAGTTCAAGAAAAGATCAGGATAATTATGTCGTTCTTGAGAACATACTTGATCAGTTTGATGTTAGTGGGCTGAGTAAAATTTCCTTAAAGTGGCATTACAGAAGCATAGACGATTCTCTCATAGCATTTTCTAATAAGTATTTCTATGGAGATTCACTTGAAACATTTCCCTCAGCTTATAAAAATCCTGCAGATTATGGTGTGGAGTTCATTCGCGTGGAAGGCATATATAGCAGGGGAAAAAGCAAGACAAACAAAGCAGAGGCAAATGAAGTCGTAAAGGTGATAAAAGAAGAACTTAACAGGAGCAGTTCAATCGGCGTTGTAACATTGAGCGAGGCACAGAGAGCTGCTGTTGAAGATACGTTGCACCTGTATTCTAGAAATGACCCGATACTTTCCAAAATTATCAATTCCGATGATATTTTTATTAAAAATCTTGAAAATGTGCAGGGCGATGAGAAGGATGTAATCATATTAAGTACTGGATATGGCAGGGATGAAGATGGAAAAATAACCATGAACTTTGGGCCAATAAACAGCGGTGGAGGAGAAAAAAGATTGAATGTTGCAATTACCAGAGCCAGAAAAAAATTGATAGTTATATCATCAATGGATCCAGAGGACATAAGAATTCCTCAAAATTCTGGTTTAGGCCTGCAACGCTTAAAGGAGTATATGATCTATGCGAAAAACCCGGCCAGTGAGTTTTTTAATGATGAATTTAAAAATGACGATGCTATTATCAACGATGTTGCTTCCAGGCTTGCAGCTGCGAACTACAGGGTTGAGAAGAATGTTGGATTTTCAATGAATAACATTGCACTTGCAGTAATAGACCCGGATGACAATAATCATTATATTCTTGGAATAGAAACAGATGGAAAGATATACAATAGCATGAAAACTGCATCGGAAAGAGAGAGAATCAGAAAAAATATACTTACTGCAAGGGGCTGGGTGCTTTACCGCATATGGTCAATAGATTATATGAAAGAACCGGATAAAATTCTGCACGATATAATTAATTTAATAAACAGATTGAAAAGCAATAAAGGCGAAGAAAGTAGCGCTGGGAGGGAGATTTGAACTCCCGGGCACTTACGTGCACAGGTTTTCCAGACCTGCGTCATACCAGGCTAGGCTATCCCAGCTTCAACACATAATATAATTTTGTTATAATATTCTTTCGAATAATGGTATGGTTACACTTTTTTCTATTCCTTCCATCGTCCTTAAGTGCTCAAGCACGAATTTAGATAATTCCCTCATGTTTTTCTGAGCAGTAAGAAGCATGATATCCCAGTCTCCTGTAACTATAGATGCTGAGATGACGTTATCCATCTTTGACAGGTTAACGCAGAGTGTTCTCTGATCTATAGTAGATTTTGGATTATATTGAATCATTATATATGCAAGCACTGAAAAGCCAAGTTTTTCATAATTTAGATCTACTGTATATTTTTTTATGAACCCATCTTTCCTGAGGCGTTCCATTCTCTCGAAAATTGTTGCCCTTGGAATTTGAAGTGAGTTTGATATATCGGATATTTTATCTCTTCCATGTTCCTTCAAATAATCTATTATTTTCATGTCTTTTTTATCAATATTTTCAAGCATAAAATCAAAATGACATGGTACTATATAAAAACTCTGTTTTAAACACGGAAAAACATGTAGAATGTTTATAAATTGTGAATTAATTAGTGTATTATGGAGACAATAAATCAAAATGATGAATATGTAAAAGAAGAAATAGAGAGATCAATAAAACACCTTTCAAAGCCGAAGGTACAGCATGCAATAAAGGTACAGAGCTACATCCGGTCCTACGTAACAGATTTCCTGCGGGAAGCAGGCTATACAGAAATAGCACCAATAATTATATCACCACTTACAGATCCATTAAACCATCCAGTGTATGACCCAAAGATACATGCTTATGGAGGAGACATGTGGATTACTCAGAGCATGATATTCCATAAACAGATAGCAGTTCAGGAATTAAAAAAAATATTTATAATGTCCCCAAACGTCAGGCTTGAAAAAGAGGAGAAAGCTAAATCAGGAAGGCACCTTTATGAGTTTACACAGATAGATGTTGAGGCTCTGGAAAAATCAAGAGAAGAAATGATGTCACTTGCAGAGGATATGATAATATATACAATTTCAAGGATCAAGAAAGAGCATTCCGAGGAATTAGAATATTTCAACAGAACGTTGCCTGACTATACCAAACCATTTCCGGCCATCACATATGCTGATGCAGAAAAAAAGTATGGAAAAGGCTTCGAAACTCCACTATCTAAAGAATCAAAAACACCAGTATGGATAATTGACATACCCTTAAAGGAAAGAGAATTTTATGATAGAGAAGAACCTGGTAAACCGGGAATATTACGAGATATGGATCTTATCTGGCCTGAGGGCTTTGAGGAGGCTTCATCAGGAGGAGAAAGGGAATATGAGCTATCACAGATACTTGAAAGGATACACAAGAAAGACCAGACTGAGGAACAGTTTAAATGGTTTATAGAACTTGCAAAAAAGGGAATAAAGCTTACAGCAGGATTTGGAATAGGAATTGAGAGATTTACCAGATTCGTCTGCGGTGTAGAAAGAGTAGAGGATGTTACAACATTCCCAAAAGTGCCTGGAAGAATATCTTTATAATTTTATTTTATATTTTTTATTTAATTTCAAAATCTTTTTATATTGCCATACGTTAAAGAATTGTACCCAGATATTCTATTTGTACTACATGTTATAACTCTGTCACCTGTGTGGATGGCTTTATGGAACCATTCCTTAACTTAAGCGGTGATTACGAACTTATTGTCGTTGATGGTGGTTCAAAAGATGGGACATATGAAAAACTATTAAAGTATAAAAATTTAAAAAATTTTAAGCTGATAAGAAGCAAATGCAGCCGTGGCAAAGGGAAGCAAATTGCAATGGACTCGTCTTCAGGTTCAACAATAGCACATATTGATTTTGATATATCTTACTCCGAAATTTTCGGAATTATAAATTTCTACAAAAAAATAAATATTGGCAAAATTTATAATTTTTATTCAACAGTAAATCACTGTGCTGCCCCACTTATCATAGGCGAGAGAAATCTCTTTGACGTTTTAAAAGGTTATGGCGACTTACTGGGTACAGAGGACATTTACTTTTATAAAAAGGCCAACAGCGTAAATGTATTAGTTAGAATTTTGTTGAATTATAATCACAGATGTCTTAAAATTAGAGGATTATCCTCAGGCAACGAACGAAGATATGAAATTAATCTATTTTCTCGTATTAAGAGGCGTTTGCTCATGGCTAGAGATTTATTGTTTGTTTCTTCTGGAAATTTTAATACCATAAAAGTGGCTTATAAATTACATGGCATAAAATTAATTACTCAAGGAGTGCCGGAATATATTTTTGGAAAATTATTGCTACCAACAGTAAAAGCAGAAAAGCTGGATAAAGCGATACCGGAAGTAAGGAAAAGGTATAAAAAATATCTTGAAGAAAAACAAAGTAGCATTTTGAGCACAGAAAAAACTGAATGAATATCAAATTCCAGATTTTAAATTGATATCATGTCCACCAGATACAGGGATAATTTCCCCTGTGATCATTTCGTTATTGATAAGGAATTCAACTGTTTGATTTATTCCCAATGTTGGAAATGGAGTTAATGTGCCCAGTTCTGGAATAGCTGAATCGTTACTCATATCATGGCCAATGAATCCTGGAGCTATGCCATTAACTCTTATATTATAATGAATAAGCTCTCTTGCAAGGCTCTTTACCATAAAATATACTGCACCTTTTCCGGCAGAATATCCTGGATTTGAGTTAAGATACACATTACTCGCAGCAGAGAATCCAATTATACTTCCATGTTTGTTTTTTTTCATTGCTGATACAGAGGATTTTGCAATATTATAAAATGATCTTGCATTGTTTAAAAGCGCTTCTTCAAAATTTTCAGGTTCTGTATTTTCGATGCTCTGATTTGAATAATAATTTCCAGCAACGTTGACTACTGCGTCTATAGTTCCAAGATCTTTTTCTGCTGCTTCCATGGCATTATTGCACTGAGAATAAGCATTAAAATCAGCATGATAAAAATTACAATTAATATCCTTTGCAACATTTTCCACGTTTTTTCCCCGTGAAATAAGGAAAAGATTATAATCTTTTGAATTCAGATAATAAGCCAGAGAACTTCCTATTCCTTTTCCTACGCCTGCAATAACAATATTTGAGGTCATAATAAAATATATTAATCTAATATTTAGAGTTATAAGTAGAAAGTACGGGGACATAAAATTTGTAAGCGCTGGGAGGGAGATTTGAACTCCCGAGCTATCTCTAGCAGTAGATTTCGAATCTACCGTCTTACCGGGCTAGGCTATCCCAGCTTAATACGGTATTCCTATTTTTTATTTAATTTTTCATATTCTTTTTTCATGCATTTATCCATAACTACTTCCATTCCCATATCAATAGCAAACTGTTTTGCCTTATCATTCACTATTCCCTCCTGCATCCAGATAACCTTTGCTTTCCCTTCAGAATCCTTTACTATTTCTTCAATGAATTCCGGCCTCCTGAATATATCAACAACATCCACATTTTCGCTGATTGATTTCACATCTTTATATGCCTTTATGCCCAGCCATTGGGACAATCCGGGATTCACAGGAATTATGTTATATCCATGCTCAGATAGGTATTTTGCTACCTGATAACTATATCTGTCTGGCTTATCTGATATTCCTACCACTGCTATATCCCGGTATTTCTTTAATATTTCATCAATTGACATAATAATGTATTGCAGAATTAATTATTAAATGTATTTATAAAGAATTATAATTTTATACGGCTATTGACGAATAAAATAAGGTTTAAATATCGTTTTGAAATAAAGGAACATGTTTTGTCCAAAATGTGGTGCACTTATGACACCTTCAAGCGATAAATATGTCTGCAATAGTTGCGGTTATGAAGTTTTAAAAGCAGGAACAGCGGATCAGAAAATCATAGCAAAGAGTTCCAATAAAGAAGTAATCATGCTAGCTAAAGAAATTAATGCAGAACCACTTGATAGTGATGCAGTTTGCCCGGTTTGCCACCATACTGGAGCTTACTATCTTTTAAAGCAAACAAGATCGGCAGATGAGCCTGAAACCAAGTTTTATACCTGTGAATCCTGCGGGCACAGATGGAGAGAGTATTAAACTATTTTTTTAAATGTTCCACAAAGTGTTATATAATGGATTTTGATATTTAACTATGGTTTTGGATAACTTATCAGAGTCACTTAAGGGCATACTGCATAAAATATCGGGTGCCAGTTACATTGATAAAGATACTATCAAAGAGGTTACAAGGGAAATTCAGAGGGCACTTTTAAAAGCCGATGTCAATGTTAAGCTGGTTTTAAAGCTTACAAATACGGTTCAGGAAAGGGCACTGAATGAAAAGCCCCCTGCAGGAATGACAGGGCAGGATTATATCATAAAGATTATTTATGAAGAATTGTTAAAAATTCTGGGAACCGATGCAAATTTTGATTTGAAGCCGCAGACCATAATGCTTGTTGGATTGTATGGAAACGGAAAAACAACAACTACTGGAAAGCTTGCAAGATTGTTCACGAAAAAGGGGCTATCAACAGGGCTTATAGCTGCTGATGTTCACAGGCCAGGCGCATATGAACAGTTAAATCAGATCTCAAAGGAAATAAATGCGGGATTTTACGGGGAAAAGGGAGAAAAAAACCCTTTAAAAATTGTAAACAATGGAATAAAGCAGCTTTCAGAATATAAAATAAAAATTATAGATACAAGCGGCAGGGATTCTCTGGACCAGGAACTCATAAATGAGGTACGTGAGATTAAAAGCAAAGTAAAACCCGATGCAGTCCTTTTTGTAATAGATGCAACTCTGGGCCAGCAGGCAGGGCCACAGGCAAAAGCTCTCAATGATGCGGTGAGTATTAACGGTGTTATTATCACCAAAATGGATGGTACCGGCAAGGCAGGAGGCGCACTCAGTGCTGTAGCAGATATCAAAGCTCCAGTTTATTTTATAGGAACAGGAGAGCATATGGACGATATTCAGATCTTTAACCCAAAGAAATTTTTATCCAGGCTGCTTGGGATGGGTGATATTGATTCTTTAATGGAAGTTGTTGAAGAAACGAACATGACTGAAGAAGAAGCAGAAGCATCTTTAGATAAGATGATGTCCGGCAAATTTGATTTAAAAGATATGTATGATATCTGGGAAAAATTTGCTAAGCCAGGATTATTGAAAAAATTCTTTGGTGCCCTGCCACTGGGGAAAATGCCAGGAGGAGCCAAAATTGATGATTCACAGCTGGATCAGGCCGATGAAAAACTCAGGGTATATCGTGTGATTCTTGATTCAATGACATACTATGAACTGGAAAATCCTGATGTATTAAATGCAAAACGCATTAAAAGGGTCGCGACAGGGTCAGGTATGGGCGAGAAAAATGTCCGCCAGTTATTAAAGGAATACAATGCTATGAAAAAGAATGTGAAGGCAATGAAAAAGAACAGAAATTTCAAAAAATTGCTTAAAACCCAGCTTAAAGGAGGCAATTTCAGCCTGGATGATCTGGAATCAAAAATTTAAATAAGGTCTTCCAGCTGGGAAACCAGTTCAGGATATTTTAACTGAACTCCTCTTAAAATTTCTTCCACTGAGATATCTTTCATTTTAACTTCAGAAACCACATCAACCAGCTTGTCAAGTGTTTCATCTGACAATGTTGCAAGCTTTTCCTTTGCAAACCAGTTTCTGAGATGTTTTCTTTCAAATTTATCCTTTACCATCATGTCATAGTTTTTCATCATTTCTTCCGTAAAATCATTTTCATCTATGGCTTTTTTTGATACCTGTGCAGCGAATTTTCCGGAAATCAATCCATTGGCTATGCCGCCTCCAGTTATAGGATCAATAAGCCTTGCAGCATCTCCTATTGCGAGAAGGCCTGGAAGGCTCATCTTATCTTTTACTTTATTGACGGAGACTCCACCACTCATCTGCTCTATTATTTTTCCCTTGCTATAAGCTGGATGTGATTTTATCCATGAATCAAGGTAATTTTTAACATCAAGCCTGTCTTTCATTTTAGTTATTGTTACACCGATGCCAACATTAGCTTCATGTGGACCCTTTGGGAATACCCATAAATAACCAGCTGGAGCTATAGAACCAAGGTAGAAGTCTGTAAAATCCTCATTTGAATCTACATTTTCCATTCTGTATTGCAGTGCCGATATAATATCGTTTTTCTTCAATATAACAGATTTTAAGCCAGCCCATCTGGAAAATTCACTTTCAAATCCGTCAGCTGCGATTACCATCTTTGCCTTTACTTCTACTACTTCGCCGTTGTGCCTTATTTTTGCACCAACTATACGATTTCCTTCTTTTATTACTGACATTGCTGGAGATTTAACCCATATATCAGCCCCTTCTGTTGCTGCAAGAGCTGCAATATGCTTGTCAAATTTATCTCTTTCAATAACAAAACCTACCTCGTTTCCAGCACTTTCTGCTGTTAGAGTAATCGGTTTCTTTTCTGCTGGCCCGAATATTCTTGCGCCTTTGACTTCTTGAGATATCCAGCGTTGTTCAGGTTTTAAATCAACTTCCGGCATCCATGACTTGGAAACGCCTTCACCACATCTTACCGGTGATCCTATGTCAGGCCTTTTTTCCACTATTAAAGTTTTTAATCCATATCTTGAAGCGTATCTTCCTGCTGAGCTACCAGCGGGACCAGCGCCTATTACAAGAACATCATAATTTAGCATGGAACCACTCCGCTGATATTGCCCCTGTCGGGCATCCTATTACACAAAATTCACATTTTATGCATTTATCTTCATTAATCGCTATAACTGTCTCATCCAAATTAATTGCGTCAGTTGGGCACATCCCAACACAGGCTCCACAATAGTCGCAAAGCGATCTATCCACGTCCATTTCGCTCTTAACCTTAACTTCCATAAGCGTAAAAGCCACATGCCTATATTTATTTTTTGTTTTTCCGGTTAGTCCGTAACTAATCAATTTTGAACTGTATAGCGTATATAAATATAATTTCGGATTCTAAATATTATGAAATTCTAAAAGATAAATTGTACATAGTGCAACATGAATTTTGAAGGTGTTTAATTTGATTTTATTGGATATTGAAAACGCTAAAATTTGGTGATTATTATAGACCAAAGAAAATGTTTTTATTTGATCAAGTCATAACAAAATATGAATTTTAACATACAAACTAAGGATTTTCCTGAGTCTTTCTATGTTTTTGTAGAAATTCCACAGGGATCAAATACGAAGCTAGAATATAAGCCGGATGTTGATAATATTGTACTCGATAGGATCCTTTTTACCTCAATGGTTTATCCTACAAGCTACGGCTTTGTTTTGAATACGAAAGCAAAGGATGGGGATCCTCTTGATGTTCTTGTGATTTCCTCTGTTCCAGTACCATCAGGTGCAATTCTAAAATGCAGGGCAATAGGCATAGCCGAGATGAGTGACGAAGAGGGCTCAGATAACAAAGTTATAGCTGTGCCATTAGATAAAGTGGACCCAATGTCTTCCGAATATGACGATGTTAATAGCATTCCAGAAGCTGTTAAAAATAAAATTAAGCACTTCTTTGAACATTATAAGGAACTTGAAAAAGGCAAATTCATGACTTTTCATGATTTTAAGGGAAAGGACGAAGCAAAAAAACAGATAAAGGAATCAAGCCTTTAAATTTTATTTTGTTTTAATAAATAAGTTTTTATTTTTCATAATGTATAGTGTATATGGAAAAAAGAAAATACAAATTTCTTATTGGGTTTATTGGTCCATTAATAACAATTGTTCTGATATTTATTGATATAAGCATCTCTTCGTATTTTTCATGGTATAAGAACTCATTAAGCAGCCTTGGCATTCATAAATATTATTATTTTTTCGATTCTGCAGTAATAATTGGCGGGATTTCTATTTTTGCATTTGCAGTAATGCTATATAAAAATCTTTCAATAAAATTTCTGTCTGCAGGGTTCATAATGCTCGGTGCTGTTTCTCTTTTCCTTATAGGGATATTTAATGAAAGTTATGGAAATATTCATCTTGGAATCGCGGTAATATATTTTATAGCAACGCCCATTGGAATAATATTATTCAGTTTATATAGAATTAGAAGCTATTTAAGTTATTATGGCTTCCTTTCAGGATTTACTTCACTGGCTATAATAATATTCGGGATAATTGCAATGTTCGGAGTTATTCATATAAACATGGGTTTATCTATAACAGAAATGGCAGAGGCAATATTGCTGAGTTCCTGGTCCAGCATTCTTGGCATTTATCTCTCTACTCATGAGGCTCAATAAAGTTATTTATCACCCTTGTACCATGGTTGTCAAAACGAATCCGTATAACAAAATCAGATTGTGATCTCATTTTCTCCTGCAGTTCGCCTATATTGTTTTTGTCTGCTATAAGCAATATAAAACCATCAGCACCGCCTCCAAGCAATTTTACAGATTTTGCACCGTTATTAAATGCGTAATCTATGATTCCATCAATTCGATCGTTAGAAATGTTATTCCCAAGAGACCTTTTAATATTCCATCCTTCGTTTATTATATTGCATACTTCATCTCTATTATTGGCTTTTAATGCCTTACTCATCTGCAATGCCAGTTCTTTCAATTTTTTTAAGCTTTCCACAGTTTTTTGATCTCCATTCTCTGATTTTGTAACCTGATCTTGAAGGCTTCTTGAGCTTTCTCTGGTTCTTCCAGTATATACAAGCAATATTGATTTTTCCAGTTCACTTATAAATGGGTCATTCATGTCAAATTTTTGAGTTGTTTCCCCCTCTTTTTTAAATTCCATATATTTAAGCCCGCCAAGGGAAATTGCATATGGGTCCTGCTTCCCAAGAACAATATGAAATTTATCCTTTTCAGTCCTGTATGATTCGTTTGCAAGTTCATAAGGATCTATGGTTTTTCCTTTTATGGAATATATTATTTTTATTATTCCATTTATCAGTGCAGAACTTGAACCAAGCCCGGAACCGGGAGGGACATCACCATTAATGATTATTTTTCCCTGTTTTATTCCATTTTCCATAAACAGGCTTATTATTTTGTTTTCCATTGAAGTGTTATTGCTTGAGGATATCAGAGCAGTTCTTAAAAAATCTCTTGAAGATATTTCCAGTGGGCCACCATCATCCGTGTACCTTATTATGATTCCTCTATCTATAGTACTGTTTAAAACTGCACCTCCGTAATTTTCAAAAAAAGGGCTTATATCAGTGCCACCACCGGCGAAGCTTATTCTTAAAGGGCTGTAAACTGTAATCATGATAATATATAATCAACTGTTATTAAAATTTTTATGTTGAATCGGAACATAAAAGATTTGATAATAAGCTTTCACGGCACCCAAAAAAACTATTTGTTATGGTTAAAACCTTGAAAAATTATATCGTAAAAAATGGTAACCGTAACTTCATGCAAATTAATTTACTTTGTACGTAATTCCTCTGTAAAAAGTTTTTTAACGTTCTTATGCATATAGAAAAAAAATAAAGAGGAAAATAGGAATGATTGATTTCTATATAAATTCGGGCAAAATTGGAATATCGGAATCTTTGAAAAATATGCTTACCGGTAAAACACTCGTTATGAGAGGATATGATGAAACAGTATCCTGTGATGCGGGACTTTGCGAAGTCGTACATGACATAACAGTAAAAGTTAAAAGGCACTGCAATGATAAAAATTTACTTTTTTTCATAAATGGAGATGTTGAAATCGCAATGGATAGTTATATCTTCGACATGCTCTCCGTAGAAAATATTACCATATCAAAAGGAAAAAATCTGATCGTAGATAGAAAAAAGCATTAGGTTATGAAATTTGTTAACTATGTTAACAAACTCCTTTAGAGGTTACCATCTCCTTGATGCTTAAACTTCCCGGGTGCAACCCAACACTATCTATACCGTCCTTTAACGATTCCGGGATTGATTTTCTTATCATATTGTATGCAGCATTGGCATCTGCGTTAATTATAGTTTTATCTGATGTTTTAAATAAACCTCTTAATATCCTCTTTCCTCCATAGTTATTATAATATTCTATTTTTTAATGATAATCCCTTTAACAAAAAGTCCAAGGATTAATGCAGTGAAAACATAGCAATATCATAATATTGCTTTTTAAAGTTCATTTTAGAATCTTTTTGGAATTTATAGAATTTATTCATAAAGAACTCATAATCATCCATTGCTGTAAAATTTATCAAATAGTTACTTAGCGTAAAATTATAAATATTGCGTTTCTCATATTAAATTGAAAGTAATATCAGGAATAGGAATTATGAAAAATATTCTGAGTTCACTTTTAAAATTGCATAAAGCACTATGTAACAAAATAGTTTTATTGTATAGTTAATTTCAGAATATGGAAAAATATTATGTTGAGGTTAAAGCATATCCAACAATAGGAATATTATTGCTGGGAGGGGTTTCAGATAACTCGAAGAGAATTCCAAGGCATACTACTGCTGGAATTGCGTACACAGGGCTTGACGATGGCATTTATGTTAAAACTAATTTATATTTATCAAATAAAAGGTCGGGCATAATTAATGGCAAGGAAGTTTCACATGATGCGCCAAGATCACCTTTTATAGTTATTGATAAATACAAAGAAGAAATTTTACAGCGCCATCCAGAGTATTCAGAAATTTCGTTTATTTCCGAAAATAAAAACATTATAAGTGGGAGTTCAGATGCAGGAGCTGCTGCAATAGGTGAGTGCATAGAATCTATATTTGAGTATAACATAAATATATTTAATTTTGAAAATGATTTGCAGAAGATATCGGAGAGTGCAGGAAGAAGCCTGTATGGTGGATTTACAATAAATCATGCCAATGGAAAAGACTCTTTAACTGATGAAATACTTAGTCCGGAAGCGTTCAATGATTTTGTAATAGTTGGATGCAAGTTTTCAGAAGTAAGGAAGCCATCAGATGTTATACATGATAATATTGTAAACCATGAAAAATATGCTGAACGGGTAAAAAACTCAGAAATTAGATCTAAGGAATTAGAAAAGCTTGCCAGCAATGGTGATATTAAAGGCATATTTGAAATGGGGGAAAAAGATACTAATGAGTACCATTCCATGCTTAAGGCTGTTGGTGTGCAAATAATAACCGATGAAATGCAGAAATTTATAGAAAAATTAATAGAATTAAAAAATGATTTCTGGAATGCGTACATAGTTACAGGCGGAACAAATGTATTTGTGGCTGTTGAAAAGAATAATATGGAAAAAATAAAAAAAGTTGCACTGGATTTTGGTTCCGAACCAGTGTATTTAAAAGTTGCTGGAAAACCAGATGTAATATCTAAGAATTTTTAGGCCTATTTTTCAATTTTTTATATATTTTATTATACGGCATTATAATTATTCCCAGAGCAGCAATTATTGAAAGTGCAAGCCCCAGATATGAATATTCAGGGACATGCGTGTAATATTCCATGGGCCATTCTCCTTCTACACGCAGAATATTTAATTTTATTAAACCAAACCAGGGAATATATCCCCAGGCCATTCCAACAGTCTGGTTTAAAGATACAGGCTTTATTCCCCATATATTCTGGTCTGATGCATAAGAGGCATTGTATTTTGTATTGTAATATCCAGAATTGATTCCAAGGCTTGCAAGATTATGGTCACCGACTGTAATAAATCCAGAATCTCCTTTATATGAGGATACATTAACTATCAGGTTTTTATGTGCATAACCTACATTATCCAGTATTATATTATCATGATATATATGAATATATGACTGATTTGTGTATCCTTCTATTTCAGGATTTGTTCCATTCCATGTAAGATAAAACATCGCCCGGTGTATTGTCACTAAGCCTAATGCACTGTTATGGTATAAAATAACATTACCGTATTCACCATATGTTGAATAATTCTCAGTTCTGCCCTGCACATATGTTATTACATTATCGACATTACTTATTTTTTTTACCATTACTATAGTGCCTTCATCAATCATTCCATATTGCCATTTATTGGAATGCTCCATGCTATATGATTCTACAACGGAAGCGGGAGGAAATACACCGGAATAAACTGTGAGCCCAACAAGAATTATTATAATTGATATAAGTATGATTATGGATTTTCTATGCTCCCTTATATTGATAAAATTTGACACGGATTGGGAATTAATAAATAATATATAAATTAAATTGATTAGTTTTCTGTTTTTATATCATTTAAGGATTTATTTTCTGATAGTTATTATTAAAAATAATAATTATATAACCAAGAGCCGTGTTTTCATTTCACTTAAATCTCTCATCAATCTCTCATTTGCTTACAGGCAATAAATTAATTTCATTATAAAAATATGGAAAGCAAGAACAGTAAAATATGACTGCATATTATTATTTTAAATACTTTAAAAAGTTAAATTATTTTCTGAAGCATAAAATCTTAATCCTTCCGGTGAATCATATTTATCGAATTTTGTGTCATATGCCATTTCCAAATTTTTTATATTTATTGCATTTTTATTTCCATATGATATTATTTTTCCATTTTTCATTAATATAATTCTGTCCGATATTTTATATGCAAGATTAATATCGTGCAATACAAGTAGAATTCCTTTACCGCTATTTTTTAATTTATTAATAATTTTTATTAAAATATTCAATTTATCTATATCCAGAAATGATGATGGCTCATCCAGCAATATATATTTTGAATCCTGGTATATTGCGGCTGATATCATTACCATTCTTTTTTCACCTCCGCTTAACGTTGAGAAATCCCTATCAATAAAATTATCAACACCACAGATTTTCAGTGAATTGTATAGTTCATTATAATCATATTTTCTTGAAAATCCGTTGATTTCCATTATATCCTTAACATTTAAGCCAAGTGGTTCGGGTATTTCCTGCTGGACATATGATATGTACCTTGACATTTCAAATGGTTTTAAATTTTTGATATTTTTATCATCTATTATTATTTTCCCTGATTCCATCTTTATTTCTTTATTTATTACCAGTAAACTTGAGGTTTTACCTGAACCATTCTTTCCAATTACTGTTAAAATCTCATTTTGATTTAGTGAAAAATTTAAAGGGCCTATTTCCAGGTCTCCTCTCTTAAATTTTACATTTTCAAGTTCAAGCATTGTAATACCCTCTTTTTGATATTCTTGACATTAAAATCATAAAGAAAGGAACACCTATAATTCCAGTTATGATTCCTATTGGAATTACTTCCCCTATAATTATCATATGTGCTATGTCGTTTGCAATAATTAGAAATGTTGCACCCAAAATTGCGGATGAAGGTATTACATATTTATTGGAACCACCGTAGATTATTCGCGAAACGTGTGGAAATATTAAACCTACAAAACCTATTAAACCGGAAATGGAAACGCATGCTGCAACCGATACAGTTGTTAAGGAAAGTGATGCAAGTTTTGACCTCTCAACATTTATTCCTGCTGATTTTGCATAGACATCTCCCAGTTGAAGGGCATTTAACTGCTTGTACATTAAAAATAAAATTATTGTTGTGAAAATAACAATAGGAGAAACGATAAAAATATCGGTCCATGAAATTCCGGATAATGACCCAAGCAACCAGAAAAATATTGAATTTATATATTTTGGTTTTGAATATAATATCAATGCAACAAATGATGAAACAAAAAGTGATATGGCTATTCCTGTCAATAATAAAACAAGAGGGGGAGACCTCCCGTGCCTTATTGACAATACATAAACAAATGAAACTGTAAATATTGCAAATAAAAATGCTAGCAACGGCAATGTGAATATGCCGAATAATGTAATTCCAAATACTATAGCTATAACAGCTCCCAATGTTGCACCGCTTGATACTCCGGTTATATAAGGTTCAGATATGGGATTTCTGAAGATGCTCTGTATTACCGAACCACCTACTCCTAAAGAAGCACCAACAATTGCTGCACCAATTGTTTCTGGTTCCCTCAACTGAGTAATTATTATATAATCTGATAATTTTACATTTCCATGAAATCCAAATTGCTCCAGAACTGCTTTAAAAACAGTTGAAACAGGTATCTTAACTGGGCCAATATCAAGGGAAAGAATAAATGAAATAATTAAAGCAATTATCGAAATTGCAAAATAAAAATATATATTATTTTTAATTATTTTCACTATAATCCCCCGGTTCCGGGCTATCTCTTAAATTTATGGGAAATTGAGGTATTGTTACATTTTTGTTAAACACATTATATATCATCCATTGAATGCCATATATATCCCTAAAATTTGGTTCGGAAAATATATTATTAAAGGGTTCCTGATAATAAATCTTGTTTTTTACAGCATTCAGTGTCTTGTAAGGTGTCTGATTTAAATCAGATAGATAAAATGAATTACCAAGGATTAAAACATCAGGATTGTACTTTGTTATTTTTTCGTTTGATGGCTGATAAAACCCAGAACCATTTGCTACATCTATTAAATGTGCGTATTTCATCATTGAAGATACAAAAGTATTGTTGCCTGCTGTATAAGATTTTCCATCATAAACACATAATGAATAAAATGCTGTTTTATTCGTAACATTTAAATTATTAAAGATATTCAAAGATTCGTTCATCCAGTTATTTAGCAATGTTGCGTTTTTTTCATTTCCAGTTATTTCTCCAAGAAATGTGTTCTGCTGTTTCATAATATTAAATGATGTATTAGAATCAGAAGACAGGAATATATAATCTATGCCTGCATTTAACAGTTCATTTATCTGGGACTGCTTATAATCAGAAAATGAAATGACCGCCTGAGGGCTTATATTCAATATCTGCTGGACATCCATCGATGGATATGCCCCTACAGCTTGAATGTTTCCAGTAATATTGTTTCCCGGCCAGAGTCCAGGATAACTGTAAATGCCATCCACATCATTTATGGAACCTATAGCATATAATGTGGCTGTTACACTAGGGTCTAAAGAAATAATTTTGTTAAATTTTATTCCACTAACATTTGAGTCCAAATTCAGTTCAACGCCCTTTTTGATTTCAGGATGATAACCATATTTATACGCTACATAAACACCTGAGGATGCTATGATTATCAACGCTAAAAGTATCGCTATTAATTTTGAACTTCTTTCCATGAAAGGTGAATTCAACATTATTTATAAAGTTAACTTCATATTACTTAAGTATATTTAACTTAATAAGTTAATTTCTCTACCGAATGAAAGGTCTTTAAAATTTAAATTGGACGTTCTAATATTCATATTTAAAGCTACACAATAATGTAAAAAAGAGATTATTATAATTGTAATGCATGATATAAATTCTTTATTTCTAATATTTCAAAGAATAAATTTAATGAAAGAAAGAAAATAATCAATTATTAAGAAACAAAAAGTTCGTTAAAAATTTAAATAGATTTTTATTGCTAATGTTCAGAAATATAAAATTAGGAATTAAAAGATTTTTATCAGTAACTATTGGGGATTCAATTCATAGAATCTGCAAAGAAAAAAATTTCTAATATTTTTTAATATTAAGATGTTTTCATCATTAAAAAATTCAATGAATCTCTTGTCTCTTGAAATTTTAACGTAGTAATGCAATGCCGTTCTTGCCATTGAATAAGCCCGGAATAATAATAGCGAGGTTTTGTTGCAATTTTTTAATATATCCTCGATTTTATATGATTTGTATTTTTCAACATCAATATTATTTAAAATGCCTGAATTTTTATATTCATAATCAGGAAGTGCAAAAATTATATTTATAAGATCATCATAGTGCCCGTATTCTGTATCAGAAATTTTAAGCTCGCCTGCCAAAGCACTCAATTCATCCATTATGGAAAAAAACAGATAAACATCTTCATCATACCCCATTTCGCTTTTTGTTATTTCACAGAAAAAATTTTTATTTTCCATTTAGCTTGATAATAGGCATAATTATAAATTTTATGTTTATTATAACAATATTTTTTATTTCTGGATCGAATACCATTTTATGGTAAAAACAGTAATAAAAAACGATAATAATAACATAATATTTTATTTGGCTGGAAAAGCCTTATCATCAACGGTAAGTGGATCCGGAAATATACATGCTATTGTTTTTAATACATTAAATCAATTTATAAGGATAGAAGATTTCGATATTTACTTAGAGAGTATAGTGCATAAATACGATCTGGGCAGAAATACACCAGTTTTTGTGACTCTTGTAGATGTTAATGATATAGAAATATACGAAAATGATGAATTCCTTATTGCAGTTACAGCAGGGATTTCAGAGCCTGCATCATTTTATTCTTCTCATAAGCACGGTACAATAAATGTTCTCGTTGCATTAAAAAGAAAACCTGTAAAAAATGCCATGGCAGATTTGTTCAGGGTTGTGACCGAGGCAAAATCCATGGCAGCCTTTTCATTAGGGCTGCAATTCAATGGCATACCGTCACCGGGAACTGTTTCTGATGCAATTTGTGTGGTATTTACAGGAGACAAAAAAATAAGGTACTGCGGCTTTGGAACAGAGACAGGAAATAAAATCACAAAAAAAGTATATGAAATGGTTTACAGGACAGGCAAAAAATACATTGATAGCCATAATGCCAGATCCTGAATTTTTTATGATTTTTGTTTTCATTACGTTATTAAAACAGGTCTACTGGTATTTGAATTTTAAGGAATATAAACATCATTCATAAAGATTTTAGTATTAAAATGGCATGTTTAACTATGATAGATATTACTGATAAAGAAATAGTCGCACGGGAGGCAATGGCTACAGGAACAATTAAACTGAAAAGGGAAACTATAAAAATTATTAAGGAAAATAAAGTGAAGAAGGGCGATACTATAGAAACGGCTAAGATAGCAGGAACTATGGCTGTTAAAAACACAGCAAATATGATTCCATACTGCCATCCAGTGCCCGTAATGTCAATAGATTTTAATTTTGAAGTAAGCGATACAAAAATAACCGTTACATGCAGGGTTAAAGCCATATACAGGACTGGAGTTGAAATGGAGGCAATCAATGGTGTTCAGGTAGCCTTGCTTACAATATGGGATATGGTAAAATACCTTGAGAAAGATGAAACAGGAAATTATCCTGAAACATCAATAGGGAATTTAACTGTTGTATACAAAAGAAAGGGTGATTCGTATTCATCATGAAGAAAATGAATATAAGCTTAGATACAGAATAGTAACAGTATCGTCATCAAGAACTCTAGAAAATGACATATCTGGTATGGCAATGTCTAAACTTATCGGTGAAAATAGTAGCCGTTCCATTATTAAAGATAATGAAATACAAATTCTTTCCGAACTTTTTTGCAATTATAATAGCACAGATGTTTTTATTTATATTGGTGGTACAGGTGTTTCAAGGCTTGACCAAACATCCATAGCAATTAGAAAAATAGCCGATAAAGAAATGCCAGGTTTCGGTGAACTTTTCAGAAAGAATTCTGGTGCGATATTTCCATATATATCTGACGCGTCGCTTTTTATCTATAAAGAAAAAATTATTTTTACTTTACCTGGTTCAGAAGACGCACAGCAAACGGCTTATAATATAATAAGGGAAATAGTATTCCATCTTTATCACGAAATAACAAAGGAATAACTTATTAATATTTTTATAATAGAGTTTTATGAAATTTATAGATTTGCACGAGGATATTGCCTATTCAGCCATGTATAGGGATGTTGTTCATGGAAAAGAACAGTCCAGCATTGATATGCTGACAAAATTTCCTGGTTCAATTGTTTTTTCTGTTGTATTTCCACATATAAATATGAATTATGGCAACGAATATGGGCAATCTGTGCCAAATATAACACTTGCATATCAGCAATTCGGCTATTATCTGGCATTGTCTAGAATGAAGCATATAAATTTAATGGAAAGTAAAAATAGCAATGGAACAGGACTGAATTCACTCATTTCAATGGAAGGAACTGATATAATCAATATGCCTGAGGATGTAGAATTATTCTATTCAATGGGATTAAGGAATCTTGGGCTAGTATGGAATTATGACACAAAATTTGCTGCATCATGCTATTCAAAAAAGGATTATGGAATAACAGGTTATGGCGAAGAAATTATAAAAATATGCAATGAACTTGGAATAATTATAGACCTTGCGCATGCCAGTAAAAATACTATAATTGAAGCCTGTGATACTTCTACAAAACCAGTTCTGGATTCCCATACAAACTTCACTACCCTTAAAGATAACAAACGGAATATAGATGATGAATCCATTAAAGCAATCATAGAAACAGATGGGACTATTGGCATAACAGCAATAAGGGGCACACTTCCCACGCCAGATATTGAAGGAATATTGAAAAGCATAACATATTTAGGCGATAACTTTGGATGGAGGCATGTTAGCCTTGGCACAGATTTTCTTGGAATTACTGAAACTCCCGACAGGTTTGCCAGTGTTAATGACATTGAAAAATTGAAGGATAGCCTGGGGCAACATGCAGAAGATGTGCTTTACAATAATGCTTTTAGAGTTATTAAAGCTAATTTATAAAATTATTTTACGTCGTACCATCCTCCTTTGCTGTTCATTTTGATTTTTTTATTCCCTTTATATCCTGCATATACCATTTCTTTGAGCATTGGCGGAGGGAGCATTTTTTCATCCCCGGTTTCAGAATATAAATAATTTCCAATTTCCATCATTGTATCAAGGCCTATTGTATCCATAAGCTCAAATGGCCCCATGGGGAAACCAAAACCAAGTTTTGCCATTTTGTCTATATCTTCTTTGCTTGCTATGCCCTTTTCGTATAGCCTCAATGATTCCACGATCCATGAATGCACGAAATTTGTTGTAAAGAAGCCAGGATAGTCCTTTACAAGTACCGGTTCCTTGCCAAGTGATCTGGATAGTTCCATAACTGTATTTATGGTACTCTCGGATGTGAATCTGGTTTTTACAACTTCTATTAATTTCATTACGGGTGCAGGATTAAACCAGTGCATACCTATTAACCGAGATTTGTTTTTTATGTTCATTCCAATTTCTGAAATCATTATTCCAGATGTATTTGAAGCAATTATTGATGTTTCAGGCAAATTCTTTTCAACGCTTTCCATAACTTTTAATTTCAAGGATAAAATCTCAGGTACTGCTTCTATAACAAATTCACAGTCATTGAGCATTGCATAGTCGGTTGATGTTTTAAGGTTATTCATGTAATCATTTTTCTGATTTTCTGTTATTGCACCTTTTTCAACCAGCCTTGACAAGCCAAATTTTCCATCACTGATGCTGTTTTTTGCATTTTCCAGTATTGTTTTATCAATATCAATTAACAACGTATCAATGCCATTCTTGATAAATACCTGTGTTATTCCCTGTCCCATTATTCCAGATCCAATTACTGCAACTTTTTTTACCAT
>NZ_JBBIRC010000018.1:0-26208 GCF_037442045.1 Ferroplasma sp.
TGTTGATATGGATGTAACTTTGCTTGAAGCAATATCTACTATTATGTTCAAAGATTTTGTATATAGCGATTTAAATGAAGTTATACCTCATATTAAAAGATTAAAACCACATCTAAATGAGAGGATTATGATAAGGGCCCAGAACAAATCAAAGGAATTACTTTTTCACCCAGAATATCTCACTGATGTATTGAAAAAGGAGATTAAAGAATGAGATAACATTGATTGCATCGGCATGCGGTTAAAAGTGGGTGTATATGCTTATTTTCCTTGAATGATGCTATTGGTCATGAAGAGAAATGGACAAGACCAGCTCTGATAATAACAAAACACGAACAATCTTCACTTATTACTGTTGTACCTTTTACTTCTCGCATGGACGCTATTCGCTTTCCATATACATGCAAAATTAAACCATCAAAAACTAATGGATGGGAAAAAGAATCTGTTGCTATGATATTCCAGTTAAAATCAATATCGGATCAACGATGCATTAAATGTTTTGGAATTCTTGAAGAATACTATATCCAAATTATAAATAAGAATACTCAGCAATTTCTTAATCTATAAATAGAATGACATTAACTGTAAAATTTGTCCACCAGGAAGAAATTTACAAATATATTATATATTTAAAGGAAACGATTTAATTTTTTAATCTCTTTATCAGTTCACTGTATATCTTCAGGTATTCCATTCCCTTTTTGATGCCTCTGCTTATTTCCTTTATATTCATTTTCTGGAGCTTATCATCTATTTCATCTAAATGATTTATGCCTATGTAAGGGACAATTGCTTCTATTACACGGGATGAATATCCGGAACCTGCAAACACCGACTGTATTTTTTCCATTATTTTCTCAAGATTTTTATATATATATTCTTTAAGTTCTGGGTTTGTAGCTGCAAGCATATAATATCTCAGTGAATCCTGTGCTTTTATTTTTCTTTCTGAAATTGCTTTTTCTATAATTTCTATATTTTCAGACCCTGAAATAACTGCCATTGCATTTATTACCTTTACCTTATCCTCGTCCTGTTCAAAGTTTGACAGAAATTCAAGCAATTTATTTGCGTCATTGTTAACTATAGCATAAGATGTAAGTACTGCCTGTCGCATATCCGGATCTACATCATTGATGGAACTGGAGAATTTTGACAGTTCTTCCGCATATCCTCTGTTTATTCTTGCATACCTGTTTGCAAGTATGCCTCTTGCAGCTGAAACATTAATATTTTCATTTTTTTGCTTTTCTCCAAGTTCCTTTATTTTATCTGCCAAATATTCCATGTTGGCTTCTATTACAGAAGAATTTTTAGAGTCAATGAGATACAATGAAAACAGTTCATTGGATATTTCCTGTATAATTAATGAATCGGTTAATTTCATGAATTTATTTATTCTTGACAGGTATTCACTTAATGTAATTTTTCCAGAAACAAGAAAAGCATGCATATCGTTTAATATTCCAAAAATATCTTTATTGTCCAGTACCGGTATATTATTTAATATGTTTTCATACAGTCCATCTGAATAAAATACCCTGTAAAAACCTGTTTCACTATCATTAAGTTTTATAAATCCTGATAAATCAAGATCCATGGACGCTTCATCGAATAAAATGCTTCTTGTTCCTCCACTATACCTGGCTGTGAGTGGAATTTTCCACTGCACATTCTGCTTTTTTCCATTTAGAAGAAATCTGTATTGATTCAATTTTATTTTTCCATCCTCTTCTTTAGCCTCTATTACAGGATACCCAATATTCTGTATAAACGATTCCATAACCTTTCTTACTGGTTTATCTGACACCTTTGCAATAAATTCCCAGAGATCGGAACCTGAAGCATTTTTATACTTAAAATTCTCAAGATATAAATGGAGCCCCTCTTTAAATACATCATCGGTAACAAATGCGTTTATCATCCTCAATATGCTTCCGCCTTTGCCGTAACTGATTTCATCGAATATCTGTGATATGTCATCCGGATCCTTTACTTCAACCTCTATGGGATGTGAATTTACTAGAGAATCTCCTTCCAGGGCTCCTGCAGTTTCGCTTAACAGGAAATCTGCGAACATATCATAATCAGGTTCCAGCTTATTCATTGCCTTATAAGACATAAATGTGGCAAAGCTTTCATTAAGCCATAAGTCATCCCACCAGTTCATTGTAACAAGATTGCCAAACCATTGATGCGTAAGTTCATGAGCTATTACTTCGCCAACTGATTTTTTTACAGATGAGCCTGTGGACTTTGAAATATTCAGAAATATCTCCCTGAAGGTTATTGCGCCCCAATTTTCCATTGCACCTGCTGCAAACTCTGGAACTGATATTAAATGTTCTTTTGGTAGAGGATATTCTATCCCGAAATAATTCTGGAAAAATTCAATTGCCTTTTTTCCGATAATCAATGGATAATCTGAACTGGTAAGATGACCTTTCTGTGCCGCAAGAATTAACTTCTTATTATTATCAAATTCAATTGCCCTTTCATCGAATTTTCCAATGCCAAGATAGAGAAGGTATGTTGACATTACAGGTGTTTCCATGAATTTTATAATCTTTTTGCCGTTTGCATTATCGTCACTTTCTACTGGCATATTAGATATTGCCTCAAGATCTGGATTAATTCGTACAGTGATATCGAATGTTGCTTTATATGATGGGTTGTCTATACATGGGAAAAAGCGCCTTGCTCCTGTTGATTCGAATTGCGTTGTAAACATATCCCCATCCTTTGTTTTGGCAACATAAAAACCCTGGAGTTCTTCTGGTATCTTGCCTGTGAAATCGATTTCGGCAATAGAATCTTTGGTGATGATACCATCAATTACTATCTCCTGATTTTGCCTGAATTCCTTAAAATTTTTAATGCTATTATTTATCTTAATTTTCTTTATGAACAGATTTACAGAATTAAGTATCAGTTTTTCTTCATTTCCGGTAAATTTTATAACTTCATGGCATGTATATGTATAATTCTCGCTATTTATGTCTAAATCCAAACTGTAATTGTAAATCTGCATAAGTCCATATTAGATGGTTGCATATAATTTTTGTCAATGCACAAGTTACAAAGATCGGTTGTTACTGATGCAAAAAAACATATTTAATCCAGGAAGCTGAATTTATACTGATGGAATTAATTTTAATCCATGAGTTTGTTTATTCATTTCTATTGTTATTTATTTAAGATTTTGCCAAAAATAAAAATAATTCTTAAGAATTTCTTGCGCTTGATACAATAGCATAATATTATTTTCATTAGATATGGCATTGGATAATAGTTAAAATTTATAAATTTTCTATGTACTTGAATATCCTGTTAACCTTATCCAAATTAACGATTTCAATGTATTTAGTACTAATATACATTCCATGATCATTAGAAACCAGATAATCTGCTCCAGCAACTATTGCTGTGGATATCACTATAGTATCGGAGAATTTAATGTGATTGCCTGATCTTATTTTAGCTGCAAGGCCTCCAATTTCAGCACTTACCGGTATTATCGAGAAATTCTTCTGATTCAATAACCTTTTTTTCAAATTTCATTGTTCACATTGAATCATCATGAATATAAAATCATGCAGTATTTCGAAAAACACTATAGTCAAAATTTTGCCATCCTATATTTTTTCTAGTATATATTTGGACGATGAAAAAAATTACTCTCCCTATTAATTACGTTTAAAATAATATTTGTATCTATACAGAGTCTAATGCCATTCATTCCTTATATTATTCATTATGCCCTTAACATTACTTTTGAATGGTTTGGTTGATGCCAGAACTTTGGCTGACTTTAATTCGTCTGCTTTTTATATTACTATGCCGTTTTCTGTTAACTCAAAATATATTTTATCTCCAGGTTTGATCCCGATAATTTTACGTATTTCCTTTGGTATTGTTACATGGACCTTTACTGTAAGGTTTGAAACTTCCATTATCATTACTTATTAGTTACATTTTTCTTACATATAATTATTACCTATTTCACTTGAGGTTATTTGATAATGCAATTTGAAGATATATTTCAATAGTTGATTATTTTTATAAAATCATAATGATAAAAAAAGTTTTTAAAGTTTTGGTGATAATGAGCGAATGTGCCAAATTGATAAATAAACAAATCCCAATGCCATGAATTTATACAGTGTCAGTATTCTAAATCTTATATAATAAAATAGCATAACATATGTATGACAGAAATAATTCATATTAATGATAATAACTATAATTTAAGCATAAAAAAATGTGCAGATATCATAAAGGGCGGAGGAACGGTGGTATTTCCAACAGAAACAGTATATGGTTTAGGGGCAGATGCCTTTAATCCTGAAGCGTGCTCTAAAATCTTTAAAGCAAAAAACAGGCCTGCCGATAATCCATTAATTGTGCATATATCTAACATGAAAATGCTGGATCGTGTAGCTTATATAGATGATGAATTAAAAGAAAAAATGAAAGATATATGGCCATCCCCAATTACCTTATTGCTGAAAAAGAAAAATACCGTGCCAGATATTGTGAGTGCGGGGCTTGATACTGTATGCATACGATTTCCTGATAACAGAATAGCACTTGATCTAATAGAAGCATCTGGGCCAATTGCTGCTCCAAGTGCAAATATATCAACAAAACCAAGCATAGTTGATTCTGGCACTGCAATAAAAGAGCTGAATGGAAGAGTTGATGCAATAATAGATGCCGGGAGAGTTAAATATGGAGTAGAATCAACAATACTTGATTGCACTCAAACGCCATACAGGTTGCTCAGGGCTGGTGCCTTTACAGTAGATGATATTGAATATATGATTGGTGATGTGTATATTGATCCGCTGGTAAAGGGCTATACCCAGTCAAAAGTGGCTTTAACACCAGGATTGAAATACCGTCATTATGCGCCATCCAAAAAACTGTTTCTCATTGAAAATGAAGATAAATTTAGGGATTTTATTTCATCAGGCAATGTTCAGGATTTCTTTATTCTTTCATCAGATCAGAATTGTTCTTTGGCTAATGGCGAATGCATTAATCTTGGAAAGGATATATATGAAGTTGCACACAATTTATTCTATGATTTCAGATTGCTGGATGCTTCGGATAAGAAATATGGCGTAATACAGTCATTTCCTGAAAATGGCATTGGCCTGGCTGTTATGAATCGAATAAGGAAAGCCAGTTTCTTAATAGTAAAGGGCAAAGAAAATATAGATAAATTAAATGAGGCTATAAATGAAACTAGATAATTACAGGCTTAACTGGGACTTAATATTAAAAAAGGAAATAGAATTTCTCTCAAAAAAATATCCTGATATAGATATAAAGGGAAGTTATACCAGTATAATTAACCTGTTAAATGAAAATAAAATAAGATCCAGAATAATCATGCATAAAAATCAATTCATAGGATATGCTTATATTATGGATTCTCAGGATAAATCCGACCGGCTTTATGCAGATGCAGGGTTTGTTTCTCCAAAAAAAATTACTGATGAAAGGGTAAATGAACTGTTCACCTGGCTCATAGGCATAGCAAAAGAAAGCAGGAAAAAATTGATGCTGAACCAGATATTTAATGGAAATGAAATAAGCGATAAGTATCTTGTGAAATGTGGTTTTAAAACTATTGTAAGAAAGAGAATGGCTATAGACCTCAATGATTATTCATATAAGAAAATGGATAACATTAATGAGGTATCCGGTATTGAAGACCTCAATTTGGATCTTTATGCCGATGCAGAATATGAAGCTTTTAAATACACCTCGGATAAATATCTTTTCAGCAATAAAAGGGAAGACCGGATTAAAACTGTTAAAAATTTATTCAACGGTGATTATGGCGAAATAATTAATGAGTGCTCCTTTGTTTTAAAAAATAAAGGGAAGATCAGTGGCGCTGTGGTATCATCAAAACTTGGGTTTGATAGAGCCTTTATTGTTTCAATTTTTGTAAAACGTGTATACAGGAAAAAGGGAATGGGCAAATTTTTACTTTTCACTGCTCTTAACAGATTAAAGGCGCTCTCTTACCATTATGTTTTTCTATGGGTTAATTCAGAAAATTTTGCTCAAGATTTTTATTCACATTACGGTTTCAAATATGATAATTATCCAGATGAGATTATATATTATCTTCCAGATGCCAGATGAAATTTAAAATATTAAGTGCTACAAAAATTTAAGTGTAACGGCTCAATGAAGTAATATGGATTTGTTCAACTATGCGTATCTTGGACTTTTTTTAATTGCCTTAATATACATTCTGATCAAAGAGAGAGAAGCTTTTGCTCTAAAGATTCTTGCCTCAATTCCAGTAATGTTAGGCCTGGTATATTTTTCAGGGTCATTCTTTGTCCTTCCAATCTACCTGTTTTCTATTATTGTAAGTACAGAGCTTTATACAGTGTTTTTTTATTTCCCATTTGCTATCGATGTAATTTTAATTGTTCTTTCAATATTTGAAAAATTTGTGCCTGTCAGATTTATTTTTGCTTCTATATCCATAGCAATATTGCTTTCAATGTTCCTCGACAAAAATATGAGAAAATATGATATAATAAATAATGAAAAGAAGGGAAAAGATATAAAAAGGGAGACTTACAGGGATTATTTCCAAATTTCAACGGGAATTATCACCATAGGAATATTTCTATTTGATGGAATAAGAGGTAGAATGCTTATATTGCTGGCGGTTCTTCTTATATACCTCGCAGGAAATATTTTATATCTCAATAATAAAAACAGGATTGCAGACCTTGTATATATGATGGAAAGGGAAGATACAAAACTTGGCCTTGGATCTATGTATCTTGCAGCAGGCTTTCTTCTTGTTCTTGCTTTTACAAGATCACTCCCACTCATATATATTTCGGCATTCATGATTATGATAGGTGATTCACTGGCCACAATACTGGGTATGAAGATAAGGAGCAAAAAGCTCTTTTACAACAAAAAAAAGTCAATAGCAGGATTTCTGGCAATGCTTATACCTTCATTTGCATTTGGAATGTTTTTCTATATTTATTTATATTCTGCTGTATATGCTTTAGGTGGAACATTTGCAGAATCTATATCAAATAAAATTGCCGATGACAATATAACCATCCCTGTTTCCATAGTTATTCTGCATCTTATAATATCAATGGTTTAAAACATAGAAATTTCGGTTACATGTTAAAATATATATACACCTGTGTATTTTAGAAATAGAGCGAGTGTGGTGTAGCCTGGTAACACGCGAGCTTGCCAAGCTCGTGCCTCGGGTCCAAATCCCGGCACTCGCATAATTCTTATAATTAAATGGTTTACCCCTATATTTTTAGATGTTTTTGCTTCTTTATATTATCATGATTGGACTTTGAAAATGCCAAAATGATGTTATATAATTCACATTATACATTAAAAATAAATCAGAGCCGGCACTCTCAAGTCATCTTTTACCATTGTTTTTGTGAATAGGCATTCCATCAGCCCTGAGCATGGCATTTGGTCCTTTTTGAAAAATAAAAACCAAAACCTATTATAGAACTATTTCAATGATTCAAAATTTAGGAATGGTGAACCTCTATTATGGGCAAATCAACCACTTTTATGGGAATTCTTCTTGTTTTACCGTTTTACATTGATATACACGATTTATCATCTTTAAATATATTGCGGGATATTGCATTTAAAAAAAATACCAGAGTTTATATATATCTGTTGATATATTCTTTTGATGACAATGGATTGGAAAGAAATAGGTAACGCTGCTGAAATAGGCAATGGGAAGAATAAAGAGTTTGATATTAATGGAAAAAAGGTTCTTGTTTCCAACATAGATGGAAAGTTTTACGCAATCGACGCCATTTGTTCCCATATGGGAGGAGACCTTGGGCATGGCAAAATAAATGGAAACGATGTTATATGTCCGAGACATCATGCACAATTTGACATGAAAACCGGTAAAGTAGATAAAAATATCAATGGGTTCTTTAAAGTAATGACAAGAAAGGATGCAAAAGATCTTAATTCTTATCAGATAAAGGAAGAGGATGGAAAATTATCAATAAATATGTAAAGATAATTTTAAAATCAATCTTTTATCTATAAATTCAGCAAGGATTGGTTTAATTCATATATAATATTAAAATTTATTAATTTTTGATTTGTTATAATGCATGAATATTAAGAGGAATAATTTTTTGTTTATGGGAATTAGTAACATTTTTATACGGTTTTCAATTATAATATTATGTTTCCAGACAAATTTGAATACTATGCACCGAAAAGCATAGAAGAAGCAACAAAATTTTTGAGTGGGCATGAAGATGCAAAGGTGCTTGCCGGGGGGCAAAGCCTGATTCCAATGTTGAAACTCAGGTTTACATCAATTCCCGAACTGGTTGATATTGGAAAAATTAGTGGGCTCGACAATATATCAATAAATGGCAATACACTTGAAATAGGTGCCATGGCCAGAACTTCAGATATTGCTGAAAATCAAACTGTTAGAAAGATATTTCCCCTATTGAGCGAGGCAGCGGGGCTTATTGCAGACCCACTGGTACGAAATATGGGCACGATAGGCGGAGACATATGCCACGGAGACCCTGCAAATGATTTTCCGGCCGTAATGCTTGCTCTTGATGCGGATTTTATTGCTTCATCTGCAAAGGGCAAAAGAACAATAAAGGCGGAAGATTTTTTTATAGATACTTTCACAAATGCTCTTGAGTCCGGAGAAATACTTACAGGAATAAAAATAGAAAATAGAAATTCTTCAGGAAGATATTTGAAATACAAAAAATATGCCGGGGATTTCTCCATCCTTGGATTAGCAGTTGATTTATCAATGGATGGCAAAATGGTTAAGAGGGCTGGAATAGGACTGACGAACTGCGGTGCAACTCCTTTAAAAGCAAGAGATGCGGAAAAATTCCTGGAAGGAAAGGAACTGACAAACAAAAATATAGAGAGTGCAGCCAATCTGCTTCTCAAAGTTACGGATTTTATGGATGATGATAATGGCAGTACTAAATTCAAGGAAAAACTATTAAAATACCTGTTTACAAAGGCAGTAAAAGGAATAGGAGGTGTACAGGAATGATTGTTAACATAAAGGTAAATGGAAAGGAATATGAAAAGGATGTTGAAGCAAGGACATTGCTGGCTACATTTATAAGGGATGATTTAAAGCTTACCGGAACACATATAGGTTGTGATACAACAAACTGCGGCGCATGCACAGTACTCATGGACGGCAAAGCAGTGAAATCATGCACTGTACTGGCTGCTCAGGCCGATGGCCATGAAATTATGACAATAGAAGATGAGAAAGACAGTGATTTAAAAAAAATCAAGGAGAGCTTTATTGAAGAGAATGGGCTTCAATGTGGATTCTGCACTCCTGGAATGATTATGACTACACTTTACATGCTAAGGAAAAACGGAAAACCCAATGATGATTACATAAAGGAAGAGCTTGCAGGCAATCTGTGCAGATGCACAGGCTATGTTTCAATTATAAACTCAATAAAGAAAGCCAGTGAAAAAATAAATGAGGGAAAGGTGATTTCAAGATGAGTTATCTGGATAGATTTGCAAATGGCAAGGGAAGGTATCTGGACGATATTGACCTTGATGGAATGCTTTATATGTCACTGGTAAGGAGCCCGTATGCAAGGGCAAAGATCAAAAATGTCGAAGGTGGAATGACTTCAAAGGATTTGAAAGCCTATTATGCAGTTGCTGATGGAGATCACAAAGAACCGGTTCTCGCAATAAATGAAGTTAATTACCAGGGCCAGGCAGTTGCAGCAGTATTCGGAAAAAACAGATATGAGAGCGAGGATTTATTGTCAACGGTAAATGTAGAATATGAACCACTTCCAGCCATATACAGCATAGATGATGCAAAGAAAAAAGAAGCGATATATAGCGATAGAAAGGGCAATATATTAGCACAGGAGGATGTGGGCGTTAAATTCAACGAAAAAGATCTTGATTACGATGTAAAAGTAACTGATACAATATTGCTGGACAGAGTATCAGCAAACCCTATGGAAACAAGGGGCATTGTAGCAGATTACCGTGATGGTATTTTAAATGTTTACCTGCCATCACAGTCAATAGTAAGATCCAAATCCGGAATAGTCCATGCTCTCGGGCTTCCACCTGAAAAAGTAAAAGTTTTCCTCATAGACAATGGCGGAGCATTTGGAGTAAAAGCATTGTTTTACCCTGAGTATATTATAGCATGCTATGCTTCTATGAAATTTGGAAAACCTGTAAAGTGGCAGGAAACAAGGACAGAGCATCTGCAGGCATGCCACGCAGGCAGAGGCATTGAAGGAACATTGACGCTATATGCAAAAAAGGATGGAAAAATCACAGGGCTTGACGGCGAAGTGCTTCTTGACAATGGACCATACTTTGTTGATGCAGCGGCAGTAGACCTTGGCAATGTAATACATGAGCTTACAGGCCCATATTTTATTGAAAAAGCACATTTAACTGGGAAGTATGTAATCACAAACAAGGCCCCCAATGGGTATTACCGTGGTGCAGGGAAACCTGAAGCTTCAATACTTATGGAAAGAATGATTGATCTTCTTGCAGATAAACTTAAAATGGATATTGCTGACATAAGGCTTAAAAATGCACTGGAAAAACCATTTAAATCACCATTAGGCCTGGAAATGAGATATCCAACAAAGCCATTCCTTGAAGAGGCATTGAAATATTTTAATTATAAGGAACTTGCAAAGAAGGAACATGTTGGCATATCGCTTTTCATTCTAGATGAAGATACTGCACCAGGAGAGAGTGCAAGAATCATCGTCAGGGGCGGAAAGGTAAAAGTTTACCTGGGCGGCAATGTATCTGGCCAGGGCCATGAATTGTTTGTTAAAAGCATATTAAGTGATGAACTTGATATTGAGCAGGATACAGTATCACTGGAATTGCAGGACACTGAAACTTTATCAACCGGTGTCGGAACGTGGGGATCCAAATCGGCCATGACGCATGGTTCTGTCTTAATGCAGGCAGCAGAGGAACTTAAAAAACAGGTTATAGATAAATACGGAAAATATTCACCTGAAATACTTTTAAAAAATGATTTTGACCAGACATCAATGTACCATTTTGATTACAATGACAATGCTGTCAACTTTAACCTAGTAACATCAAAAATTAATGAAGCTGGAGATATAGAATCATTAAAGATTGGTGCTTACTATGACCTTGGAAAGGTGCTTAACATGCAAAATGTTCTCGGCCAAACCGAGGGTGGTGCTCTTCAGGCTATAGGTGAGGTTCTTTCTGAAACATTGAGATACTCTGAAGAAGGCCAATTAATGACAACAAGCATAATCGATGCAGGTGTTCTTACAGCAGAACATACACCGGAATTTGACATTAAAATTGTTGAAAATCCATCGGTGATGAAGGACAAAGCAAAGGGGCTTGGAGAATCACCAATGATTGGAATTCCGGAAGCACTGGCCAGATCACTGGAAACACAGCTCCATAAAAGAATTAATGTCATGCCAGTAACCAGAGAATTTCTCTTTGGCAATCCCTAATGATAGGATTTTTAATTTTTTTATTTTAATTATTTTACCATTATTAAAAAACATTGAAATTGCATTATATATAAAGATAAGAAGATTATTATACATATTAAAATTAGCTAATTATGAAATGTGATATAGCATTTATTCATCCGCCAAGCATATATGATTTCAGACAGAGGGATTTAAAGCCTGGCCCCATCAGTGATATAATTCCTTCAACTCCAGTATTTGAAATGTACCCTATAGGATTTATCAGCATGCTTTCTTATCTCATCCCAAAAGGGTATAATGCCAGAATAGGAAACATAGCATCAATGATGGTGATGTCCGATAAATTCGATCCTGAAAAGTATTTAAAAAATATCAATACAGAAATATTTGGCATAGACCTGCACTGGCTGCCACACGTTCACGGCGCAATAAATATTGCCAAAATTATCAAAAAAATAAACCCTGAAGCAAAGGTTCTCCTTGGAGGGTTTTCATCCAGTTATTTTTCATCGGATATAATGAAAACTTTTCCAGATATAGATTTTGTTTTAAAAGGAGATTTACAGGAATTCAATGTTGCAAAATTAATTGATGTAATTGAAAATAATGGGAATTTACAGGAAGTTCCAGATCTTGTTTACAGGGAAAATTCTAACATAAAAATTAATTCGGGCTCAAAGGAAAATACTCTGGACAATGTTTTTTTTGATTACAAAATATTAATGAAAAACGCAATTAAATACCATGATATTAAAGGGCATCTTCCATATACGGACTGGATAAATAACCCTGAAAGTGTTAGCATTATAGAGCATGGCTGCCAGTTTAATTGTGCTTTTTGCGGTGGCTCCAATTTTGCCTACAAAAATAACTATTATCCCGTATCACCAATATACAGAAATCCACTCACAATAGCCAGAGAGCTTGAACTGGCGCAGGAAATTCTTGGTTCTCCTGCCTTTATTATTGGCGATATAAATCTGGCCGGTGAAAAATTCTATACTGACTTATTCAGGCATGTTAAAGAACTGGGCATTGATATACCATTATTAACTGAATATTTCAGGCCACCGCAAAAGGATTACCTGAACCTTCTTGGCAAAACATTCAATGGATTTTCAGCTGAAATCTCGCCAGAAAGCTCCAATGAACATATAAGGCAAAAAAATGGAAGGGATTATAGCAATGAGGAATTGGAAAAAAGCATATCAAATGCAATGGATGCAGGATGCAAAAAATTTGATGTTTACCTTACTTTAGGCATAAGCGGGCAGGATGAAAAAGCAGTTGATAAAGACATAGATTATGCAAGCCAGTTAATGTTAAAGCAGAAAGGCACCAAAATGCAGGTATATTCTTTTATATCTCCTTTAACACCATTCATTGATCCCGGCTCATTGATATATGAGAAACCGGAGAGATATGGCTTCCACATCACTGCAAGAACAATAAAAGAATATTACGATCTCCTCGATAAAGGCAAATCATGGATAGATTTTCTGAATTATTATAATGACTGGATGTCTACTGATGATATCGAAAGATTGACATATGCATCTGAAATTAAAATGATCAGGGGAAGGCTTTTAGCAGGCCTGATAGATGATAAATCAGCAGCGAATATTATAGAAAATATAGAGCATTATATCAACGGGGAAGACTATAATGTCAATAAAAATTTAAACAGCCATTTATCATATTTGAATAAGGATATAGAATGGTCGAATAAACATAAAGTAAACAAAAATTCACTTATGGTCTTCTGGTATAAAGAGCTATTAAAAATTGAAAATGACATAAAAAAACTCTAAATTTAACTTTATTTTCTTGATTGGTATTCTAAATGAATTAAATGCAATAATCTTGCATGTTTAAATATACATTTTTCTCTTTTTTTGTATTTGTAAACAGATTGCAAATAATTTTGCCCGAATTTTAATTAATTCTTAATATTCTACTGGATATTCAATGGGCATGGATAAAAATTATATACAAATATGAATTATCTTACAGATTATCTTCAATGATATACAATAAACAATTTAAAGTAGAAGAGACATTGCCTTTTCTTGATGACATTGTGGCACAATGGTTTAATAACAAATACAGGAGTTTGAGTGATCCACAAAAAAAAGGAATACCATTAATACATAATAAACAAAACGTGCTTGTTTCATCACCAACCGGTACAGGCAAAACACTTACTGGTTTTTTATCAATTATAAATGAACTTTTCAAAAAAGCAAGAAATAATCAACTTGAAGACAAAATTTACTGCGTTTATATTTCACCTTTAAAAGCGCTTGCAAATGATATTAATAAAAACCTTAATGAACCATTAAGAGAAATATATGCACTGGCAATGGAGAAAGGATTAAATGTGCCAGAAATTAAGGTCGCAGTGAGGTCTGGTGACACTGCACAGAATGAAAGAAGCAAAATGTTAAGGAAACCGCCACATATTATAATAACAACTCCAGAATCTTTTTCACTTGCGATAACTGCATCAAAATTTAAGGAAAAATTCACAGGCGTCGAATATGTTATAGTAGATGAAATACACGAAGTTTCATCCACAAAAAGGGGATCTTTGCTTTCACTTAACCTGGAAAGGCTTGAGAACCTTTCACCGGGATTTGTAAGAATCGGATTATCGGCAACGCAGGCCCCCCTGGATCTTATTGGATCATACCTCTGTGGCTTTAAAGGCGAAAAGGAACGAAAGTTTGAAATTATAGAGGTAAATACAAATAAATATCTTGATTTAAGCATAATAACTCCTGTAAAGGATTTAACACTGGTCAGCTACGAGGTAGCTAATGAAAAAATGTACGATATACTTGTTGACCTTGTAAACAGCCATAAAACAACACTAATATTTACAAACACCAGAAGTTCTACTGAACATGTTGCAATGAGATTAAAAGCCAGAGGAATAGAAAATATAGAAGCACATCATTCATCTTTGGGCAAACAGACAAGAATAGAAGTTGAGGATAGGCTTAAAAATGGAGAACTGAAATGCGTTATTACATCAACGTCCCTTGAACTTGGCATAGATATAGGATTTATAGATATGGTAATACAGATAGGCAGCCCGAAATCCGTTTCAAGAGCACTCCAGCGAATAGGACGATCAGGGCATGGCGTCAGGGATTTATCACTGGGCAGATTCATAGTCTTTGACCTTGATGATTTAATGGAATGTGCAGTAATGACAAAGGCCGCATATGACCATGAAATAGATAAAGTAACGGTGCCTGAAAATCCACTGGATGTGCTTTCCCAGGGAATAATAAGCATGTCGCTGGAAAAAACGTGGGATGTGAATGAAGCATATAAAACTATCAGAAATTCATTTTCATTCCATACTCTGGAATATGAAGATTACATAGCAACTTTAAAGTATTTATCAGGGAAAATAGAGGGGAATACATTATTTTCCAAAATATGGTATGATGAAGATGAAAATAAATTTGGAAAGAAAGCAAGTACAAGAATGATTTATTTTATGAATGTTGGCACTATACCGGAAGAGGCAAATTACAATGTTGTCAATGAAAAAGGAAGGATGCTTGGACAGCTCAGCGATAAATTTGTAGAAAGAATCAAAACAGGCGATATCTTTGTCCTGGGCGCAAAAACATATATGTATTTGAAGGTTTCAAAAAACAATATAACTGTAAAAAGTGCCACTGGAATGAAACCAACAGTGCCATCATGGTCTGGCGAGCTCCTTCCAAGAAGCTACGATCTTGGCGTGCTCATAGGCAAATTCAGAAAAACACTTTACGATAAAATTAAAAATGGTGAAGACCCTGAAGAATGGCTGATAGAAAATTACAGAGTAGATTCATTTGGGGCAAGAAGCTTAATATCATATGTAAAGGCACAGGGAAGTTTTACCATTCCAAGCGAAGATAAAATGTATGTTGAGGGGTACATAGACAATGAACTATACAGCATTATATTCCACATACCTCTTGGGAGGCGCGTGAATGATGCCCTTTCCAGGGCATATGGCCTGGCAGTTTCAAACAAATATGGAATAAATACCAGGATAAGCGTAAATGATAATGGATTTATGCTGACTTTAAACAGGAGAGTGCCAATAAATGATGTTGTAACTCTCCTTACACCATTAAATTTTAAGGATTTAGTTGACCGCTCCATAATAAATACAGAGCTTTTCAAGCAGCGGTTCCGTTACTGTGCAACCAGATCACTCATGGTATTGAGGAAGTATAAGGCAACCGATATACCTGTTGCCAGGCAGCAGCTAAGAAGCGACAGGCTACTCAGGACACTGGAAGAGATGCATAATTTTCCGGTAATAAAAGAAGCTTTCAATGAGGTAAAATATGAGGTCATGGATGTTGAGCGGGCTGCCTGGTTTGTCAATGATATAATTTCAAAAAAACAGTATGTTATAAGGGATTATTCAACAGAGACAAGCCCATTTTCATATAATCTTATCCTTTCAGGAGTTTCTGATATAGTCCTTATGGAAGACCGATCAAAACTCTTAAGGGAATTGAGAAGCAAGCTTCTTGATAAAATATATGGCACAGAAGGCATTGATTTCCTGATAAAGGATTCAAAACTTGTTGAAAATTATTTCAAGAATAAAGTGCCTTCCATATCAGATATAGATGATTACCTTGAATTTGCCAGCCACTTCCTTTACATTGACCCATTCAGGCCCAAATTCAATTCCCCATTAAATTATACTGAAAAAAATATTGATGAGCTGACTGAAGAACTCATTGATTCCGGCCAACTGGAATACTGCTTTATAAGATCAGATCAATGGGTACTGGATGAATACTATGGCCTTGCCTACAATCTTTTCCGCAGGGAATTGGAATTGAATGACATTGATAAGAAAGTATACAGTTCCATAGAACATTCATCATATAACGAACTGAAAAAAATCGGTATAGGCGAAGAGGATTTAAAAGATAGTTTAATCAAGCTTGAATCCGCATATCTTATTCGAAAAACAATTAAAAATGGAATACAGCATTATATCAGGAATGATAAAAGACCTGAAAATATGCTTGATTCAATAAAACAGGCTGTTTCCATTGTACTTTCATCATATGGCCCGCTTACATTTGATGAGCTTTTAATAAGGTTGCCAATAAATAACGAAGAACTGGAAGGCATACTGAATAAAATGGTTCGGTCTGAAGGCTTAATATTTGATTATATAACTCCAATATTCATGAAGCAGTATATGATGAGATCTGATTTTGAGGCCATAATAAGAAATACTTCCTTTGATATATCAGGAAAAAGGATATCTAATTTCTGTACCGATGTTGATACAGTCCATGATTATTTCGAAAAATACGGTTTTGCATTTGAGATATATGATATAAAGGCAAGGATTAAAAAATTCACAGTTGATGAATTGGATAGGCTCGTAAAATCTGGTTCTGTATTTTATACCAGGGCAATTAAAAACAAATATGTGTATATAGCCAAGTGGCTGGCTGATGCCCTTTATAAACTCAGGGATGAAAAAAATAGTGCAGAGGAAGCTCAAATACTGGAATACATAGAAAAGGGAATAGATACAGATGAAAAATTGACTGAAATGACTGGCATGGAAATAAGAATAGTGAAGGCCATAATAAAGAATTTACAGTTTAAAATAAAAATAGTATCGGGACCAGAGGGCATAAAAATATACAGCCCGGAATCGGATATCGATCCAAACAAAATTGTTGAAAAATATGGTCCAGCAACAACAAGGGAACTCTCAAGATTTTTCTGGTTCCATCCTGCAAAACTGGATTATTCAAGGCTATCGCCCATATACTTTAAAAATGAGATATATTATGGAAATATACCTGAAGCACCAGAAAACACATCGCTCATAGTAATGAAAAACGACCCGGTAAGCATTTATCTTGGAAAATATGTAAGAAACGATGATTATAATGCAAAATTTATTTTCCATGGTACCGAAGAATCAATGTTTTACATGGAAGAAAAGGAACCTGGCATATGGATCGAGAATATAGATTTTGAAACAGGCAAGACTTCCGAATTCCTGGAAACACTGAAAAATAGCATGTCAAAAATTGGAATTGACTCAATTATTATAAGAACGTCAAACAAAGAACTTTTGGATGCCGGGATAAGTGCCGGATACAGAACTGCAGAAAATGTAATGTATAGAGGGCATTTTGAACTTTTAGATATATCTATGGAAGATTTGCTTTCAATGTCCATTGAAAGGTATAATAAAACGAAGACAACAATAAACTATAAAGAATTCAGCAAAGTATTCCTTGGAGTGAGAACAGACATAGAAGCATATTATACAGGAATCAGAAGTGTAGAAATGAATAATTATTACAGTTCAATGCTTATTTACAATTTTGATGGGCCTTTTAATGCTCCTGCATATGGCACTAAAAATGTTATAGCGTTATATAAGGCTATAAGAAAAAGGGATATGACAGAGGATGAGGAAACTGTTTACAAGTTTCTCATGTCAAGAAGCATGTCGGAAAATCAGCTCATAAAATCTCTGAAAATGAGCTCTTTTGCCATTAAAGAATGTGTAAAATCGCTTTACCATATGAATGCTATAGCAAAGGACAATGGGAGAAAATACATAACAATAGGTGAAGAGTATTCCAGGCTGGAAGCCATAGAAATACTTATCAGGGAATTGATCAGGCGGATTGGTTTTCTGGATATGGCAGTGTACAAAAATCTTACAGGGATGCCCTGCGATATAGAATACAGGCTAAGCGTTTCAAAGTTATTGCATGAAAATGTTATAAAAGAAGTGCTGATGCCATCTGAGAATAGAATAATATATGCTGGAACTGATTTTCACCCATCAAAACATAAAATGTCGAGGATTATACCACCAAAAGATATTTTAAATTTGATTTTCTCCGATTATATAAAATCCAAATATAAATCGGCCAGCAACTACCTGTTCTATTCAGATGGCTCTGTTAAGATTTCATTTTCAGTAAAAAAAAGTGGAAAATATCTTACAGTCAAAAGTACATCCGGAGACACTAAATACATGGATGCTGCAAAAACTGAGTTTAATAATACCGGGTATTTGATTTCAAATTAAATAAATTTTTATTAACTTAAGGCGAGAATTCCTCCTGAAGTTCTATAACAACCTCGTTTAGAACTTCTTCAAGTGTCATGCCATTATATTCCCTTAATCCACCCATATCAGTCCTGAGACGGGCACTGTACCCGTTTTCATCCTTTTCAAATTCTATATTACAAAGAAGCTCTTCCATACCAATCACTCCTTAATTACATGCTCTATTTAATTATTGTTATTTTTGCCTGCCATAAAAACCGATCATTAAATCTGATACATTATTTCCAGTCCTCCCAGTAATAATAGTTCCATGTGATCTGGAAAGTGCTGTATAGCTGTCATTATTTTCAAGGCAATCATTAATATTATCTATTTGCGTTGAGTTGTCCACAATGCCTCCTGCAGCAATGCTTTTGCCGTCAATTCCATCCGTGCCTATTGAAATAAAAAGAAAATTTTCATTTTTATGCATATTTTCCATCATTCTCAATACAAGTTCCTGGTTGCGCCCACCTTTTCCATTGCCCCTGACATTAACTGTTGTCTCACCACCGCATACAAACCAGAAATCTTTCCCTTTTAAATCGAAAACGTTTCTGAGTATTTCTGGAATTTTAAATGAAACAGGTTTAACATCGCCACTGATATTGCTCCCAAGGTTTATTTTCTCATCTTCCAGTGAAGAATATAAAAAATCAACAAAATCACGATTTCTCAGGATAATCCGGTTCTGAACCTTTAAAAAGTATTGATCAGGTATTTCCGAAACATTGCTTTTTTCAACGATATTTTTTAAGTCCTGCCTATTGATATATTTCTCAACAAGACTATTCATATTGAATGCCTGCGACGATTTTACCAGAGGGCCCGATGCTATTATATTTAAATCATCATAAATAACATCAGAGACAATAAATGCTATAACAGAGGCGGGGTACAGGTATTTTGCCAGTTTTCCGTTCTTTACAGCGGAGAGGGCGGATCTTATGCGGTTAAGAACGTATATATCACCATCGTTCTCCATTACCTCTGTTGAGATTTCAGCCATATCATTTATGCTGATTCCAGGTTCAGGTATTTCAAAAAGTGAGGACCCACCGCCGGATATAAGAACTATTACAAGGTCTTCTTCAGTCAGGGCTCCAATGTGGGACAACAGTTTTTTAGATGATTTTACAGAAAGATCACTGACAATGGGATGTGTGCCTTTCAGAATTTCAAGTTCCGGATAGCTTTCATCATGATCCTCGTCATCAGGAATTATTATGCCTGCGTAGATAAGTTTTGATGTTACTTTATTTCTAATTCCGTAATACATTTTAAAAGAAGCTTTGCCGAATCCAATTACATAGATATTTTTATATTGGGCTATATCTATATCAAAATTGTTTGCAATGGCGCTGGAAGGATCAAGAGTGTTTACTGTATCCTCCACTTTTTTAAGCGCATATTTTCGGAGCTGGCTCTGGCTTATATCATCCATATTAATAATTTTCACAGTGTTATATATAATTAACATTTTTAACCCTTTTCAGGAAGTGATAAAAATTTATTATTCATAATCAGAGATGTTAAAACACAATATATATACTTTATATATTATACGAAATTCGAACGCAAACAATATACGGATCCTTTCCAAATATTAAAATATAAATCAACTATTAACTATTACGTGATAAAGGAAGAAGTTTTTCGTCCTAAAAGGGAATATAAACATCTTGGATATAACCAGTTATCATTGAGGCATGCTGTTTCACAGGCGGTTGGATTGAACGCCCCTGGCGGTACAATTGTATTGTATGTTGCCGGTACAGCTGCATTATTGACATTTACATTTTCAAAATATCCTGATGGTGCTTTTTCTATTCCATTAATATTGTTGCTGGCCTTAATTGTTTATTCCATGATGAGTTACTCCTCATTTGAATTTTCTAAATATCTTTCCAGTTCGGGCGGATATTATACATTTGTTGCAAATGGGCTTGGAAAGGGATTGGGATTGACAACAGCATTATCATATATAAGTTACCAGATTCTGAGTTTTACAGGTTTTGGAATCCTTGGATTTATAGGATTTGCATATGCAATTCTTCCGAGCCTTGGCATAACAGTGCCATATGTGAATATTTTATGGATTCCAGTAACAATTATATTTATTCTATTTGTAAGTTTTCTTATTTATAAGGGAATAAAGCCCTCCTTAAAATATGTATCATATGCAATATTAATTGAAGTAATTTTTTTTATTGCCACTTCAATATACCTCATTGGTGTAAATCATACAGCTATTTCCATTAAACCATTCACGGCAATTCCTGTTGGTGGAAATTTTCTTATCCTTGCCGCAATGATGGTTTATGCAATAGGATCATTTGTGGGTGTTGGAGGTTCCATACCAATTGCTGAGGAAACAAAGGATCCAAAGAAAACCGTTCCAAGATCCATCATTGCAAGCATAGCTATACTTGGAGTGACAATTGTGCTTGCAGCATATGCTGAAGTCATATCATGGGGCTATGGAAATATGGGGGCTTTTGGAACCGGAGCAGGGATCGGTGCATATCCTGTATTATCCATATATAAAAACGGATTCTATGGAATGGGATTAATTCCATTTGCAATCCTCCTTATAATAGTTATAAATTCCTTTTTTACTGCAACCGTATCACTTGGAACAAACGCATCCAGGGTTATATTTTCACTTTCAAGAGAAGGAGTTATTCCAGAAAAATTATCAAAAACAAATACAAGAGGTGTTCCTGTTTATGCAATTCTTTTTATTACAATTATATCATTGATAATAGTTCTTGCAACTGGAATTTCATTTGAGCTTTTATATCCTGGACAGATTATAAATGCATTGCTTTATTCCTCAGTATTCCTGCTTGTCCTTGAATCTCCAATTTCTTATATAGTGCATATACTCACAAACACATCATTGCATTTATATCTCAAAAAAAGAGGGGAAAAAACACATATATTCAGGCACATAATAATACCGGGAATTTCCAGTATAACGCTTATTGGCGCAATAATTGCAGCGGTGTATTTTGATCTCAGTGCGCCTTATATATATGGTGTTTATGGAGCTCTTGCATGGATTGTTGTAATAGCCTTAACCGTTGCTGTAATGTATACAAAATATAAGAAACGCCTTGAAAATATTGGAGATTTTACATTATGAAATTATTTTTTCTATTTCTTTAATTGATCTGTCCCTTATTGTATTCAGTTCCTCAGTTTTCTTTATTTTGCCATTTTCCATATAAGAAACCATAATATTTTCCATTCTGTTGCCACATGAGCATGCTGGTGCATCATCTGATATTGATACTTTAACTTCATTGCATTTCATGCACCGGTATACGTTTTTAATTCCAGAGTATTTCCCCCTTTTCGTTAAATCTTTGCCTTCTATATTTACTATGTCCATTCCAAAATCCACTGGTTTTGCAGAGGATATTGATGTGCCTATGCCAAAGGCTGAAACTCCTGCATTTACCAGTTCTGGCAAATCCTCAAGCTTTATTCCGCCGGATACCATTATTTTTATCTTCTTATGGCCACGTATATCAAGCTCCCACCGGATTTCCCTGATTAAATTTGGGAAGTTGCCACGGCGCGATGAGGGTGTGTCCAGCCTTATGAAGTCTATATCCGGAAATTCATCTGCTGCTTTGATTGCTGCAAATTTCTCATCCATATAGGTATCAATTAGGAAAACCCTGAAATTTGAGTTTTCATACTGCACTTTCCATGCTTCATCATCACCAAGAATAAGTGATAGGGCATGCGGCATTGTGCCTGAAGGCTCTATTCCAAGAATTTGTGAACTGTATACTCCTGAAACTCCAGATGCACCACCTATATATGAAGACCTGTCTATCATTGCTGATATTGCAGGATGCATTCTTCTGATTCCAAAAGATATAAACGGTATATCGCCAAGCGCTTTTTTAATCAGTGAGGAATAGGATGATATGCCGGATGCCTGGCACAGGAAGCCAAGAAGTGGAGTTTCCAGTTCCGCAAAATCAAGGTATTTTCCGGATATTCTTAAAAATGGAACAGGTATTCCAGAACTGTCTACAGGTTTTATTACTGTGCCTTCCGGAATAGCCTTAATATCGACATTGTGCCCTTCCAGCAATGTTATAACATCATTGAGGCCTGTAAAATTTATATAATTATAAACAGAAGATTGCGTTGTAACCTCCATTGTTACATAAGGGTTTTTCTTCAAATCCTTTAAATATTTTATAGTTTTTTCGAAATATACATCTGTTACAGTTCCATTGAGAATATCCGAATCGTTTGCCATGATAAATTTATTCATTTATATACCTCTTTTATCAGCTCTTCAGCGGTGATATGGTTATAACCATAATTTATTTTAATGTTGTTTATAGAAGAAATTTGCTTTGAATCATCAATACAGGCACATAGATCAGATATAACCTTAACATTATAGTATCTGTAAAATGCACCGGCGCATGTGTGTTCAACACATATATCTGTGCTGATGCCGAAAATATAGATATTTTTTATATTTAAGGCACGTAGAAGTGAATCCAGATCTGTGTCATAAAATGCATCGAAATGCCTTTTCTTAATTACATAATCTGGAAATTTTGATAATGATTTTACTATTTTTGAACCATCAGTGCCATCAAGTGCATGTTCTCCCCAGACAAGGAACTCGGGATCATTATTTATATGGGCATCGCCTGCAAATATAACTGGAATATTGCCGTTTATTTTAATCAGTGTTTTTTCTGCAAGTTCTACGGCCTTGACTGCGTTTTTGTTTCCAAATTTGCCTGTAACGAAATCGTTGATCATATCAATAATAAGAATGCAGCTTTTGTTTGCTTCCATAAAATGATATTAAAAAAACATATTAATCTTTTACCCACCACACTGTTTGTTCTCCATTATCTTCAATATAAATGTTGTTTTCCTGGAGTTTTTTCCTGATGTAATCCGATAACTGGTAATTTTTATCTGCCCTTGCCTTGTTTCTTACATCGATTATTATGTCCATGACATTTGTATTGTTCCTGTCATTCTTATAAATGATATTCAGGAAGGAATCCACATAATCCACAATTTTTCCTATTTCAGTTGCTGTATCTAATGATATATTTTCTATATTTTTGTTTATTTCTGAAATAAAAGCAAGAAATTCCCTTATAAGCCCTCTGGTGTCAAAGTTATTATCCATTATATTATTAAAATGTTCAATCACCTGATCTTTGTTTACAGGATAATTTCCAGATTTTGATTCGATTTTCAAAATTTTATTGTAAAATATATTTATGCGGTCAACTGCATCATTTGAATCTTTCATTAGCTGCTCTGAATAATCAATTACGGTGTTGTAATTTGAATTAATTAAAGCGAATCTCAGAACTTCTGCCCTGTAAGCCTTTAATATATCCTTTGTCTGTATGAAATTTTTCAGTGATTTTGACATTTTCTCCTTATTTATATTTACCATGCCTGTATGGACCCAGTATCTTGCTAAATATTTTTTGCCGCTGATAGAACGCATCTGGGCTATTTCTGCTTCATGATGCGGGAAAATAAGGTCATTGCCTCCGCCGTGTATGTCATATTCTGAACCGAAATATGCCTCTGTTATTGCTGTATCTTCTATATGCCAGCCAGGCCTGCCCTTTCCCCATGGAGATTCCCAGTAAGGTTCTCCGGGCTTCATCTTCTTCCATAGCACAAAGTCTTCTGGATTTTTTTTGTTTTCTTTTATTGTTCCCCTTGCATTTTCTTTTATCATTTCAAGATTTTGATTTGATAATTTCCCATAATCGGTAAATTTTTTTACCTCAAAATATATGCCATCATCCGTTTCATAAGCATATCCGTGATCCATAATTCTTTTAATCTGGTCTATGATTTCATCCACATACAGGCTTGCCCTTGCATAATAATTGATGCTGTTTACTCTTAAATTTTGCATTACATTTAAATATTCATGAAAATAATAATCTGATACCTCCTTATAGGATTTATCTCCCTCATTTGCCCTGTTTATTATTTTGTCATCTATATCCGTTATGTTCTGCAAATAAAATACAGAATATCCTCTTGCACGGAGATATTTTGCCATTACATCGAATAATATATTTGTCCTTGCATGCCCGATATGTGAATGGTCATATACTGTAGGGCCACATACAAACATATTGACCCTTCCCTGGTGAATGGTTTTAAAATTTTCGTCCTTCTGGCCAAGAGTATTATGTATTATCATTTATCTGTTATTAATGTAATGTAAATAAATTTAATGCACTTTACTGGAATATTATCAAATTCATATGTTATTGTTGTTTTTCCATTTCTCAAACTCGGTTTTTATGATTGTATATGCATCCCGGTTTCCTTCGGCTTTTATAAGTTCATGCGCCACTTTAAATGTATTATCCGACATCGATCTTAACAGTTCTTTATTTTCTATAAGTTTTATGATTGTTTCTTTGAAATTTTCGGGTTTTTCAACTATTACAGAATTGGACAGATCATAATTAGTAAATCCTCTTATGCCAGTATCTGTGGATATTACCGGAATACCGTGCATAATATAATCAACCATTTTCACATTCCTGCCTCCACCCGTAATTACAGGATTTAATGCAATTGCACTGTTTTGAAATAACTGATTTTTAACACTTTCATCCACAAGCCCGTGAAATATAATATTTTTTGGGGCATGTGGAAATCCATGTGTATTTATATTTCCTATTATATCGAAATAGAAGTCTGGCAAATTTTTTGCTATTGATATGATAATATCTACTGCCTCTATATTTGGCTTATAAATTGACCCAATAAACAGGATATGTTTTGAATTTTCTCCTTTCCATTCATATAAGTGATTGCCAAGCACATGTGTGTTCAGCAAAGCATTTTTGCATTTCATTTCCTCTTTAAAGTATTTTAAATCCTTTTCAGATACTGAAATTAAAAGGTAGCAGTTCTGGGCAATTTCTTTTTCAATATTGTAAGTGTAATCATAATATTTATTGCCGGACCGTAGAAGAGTTTCCACGTTATGGGCATCATACACAACAAATTTATTTTTAAGATATTTTTTAAATAAAGGGTATTGCCATGGCCCCTCAAATATTACTGCATCTGCTTCATTAATTAGTGCTTTAACAGCATTTATATATTTTCGTCTTAAAAATATCCCTTTTGATATTGCAATTTCAAGAAATCTATTGCCCTTAACTACAGAATAGGCAGTTGTTATTATAGACCTGTATTCACTTATATTATTGCTTTTCTTATCATGAATTATTAAACCGGAAACCGAACAGATATTCCATACATGATTTTCTAAAAGATGGTTTACTCTCATGGCATATGCAGAAATATAGTCAGGCATTATTTTTCCATGTGATAGTTGTAAAATTTTTAAATCATCCATTAGTATGTATATTTAATATGGTTATTAAATTTAATTTATGAATTCATTGCTTCTGTCAGTTATGGCAGTGTAAATAGAAATTATTTGCTTTCATTATAAAA
>NZ_JBBIRC010000019.1:0-26039 GCF_037442045.1 Ferroplasma sp.
CATCCGCCGGATGACGGCCATATGAGGCCATGGAAAATACTTAAAACGCTCAGGGAAGCACTACCAAGAGATGCAATAATGACCACGGGTGTTGGGCAGCATCAGATGTGGGCCGAAACACACTGGGAAAATCTTGAACCCAGATCTTTCTTTTCTTCAACAGGAATGGGTACAATGGGCTTTGGGCTTCCATCCGCTATGGGGGCAAAGGTTGGAAGGCCAGATAAGGTTGTAGTGGACTACGATGGTGACGGTTCATTTATGATGACTGGAAATAACCTTGCCACAGCTGTTGATGAGAATATATCGGTAATAGCAGTGGTGAATGATAACAGGACGCTTGGATTGGTAAGGCAGGTGCAGGATATGTTCCAGAATAAGAGAATTGTTGGTGTTGATTATGGAAATTCTCCAAATATAGTAAAATATGCTGAATCATTTGGAGCGATGGCATATGATGTCAGAAATTATTCTGATTTATCTGAATTTATCCAGGCGGCAATGAAAGACAATGTTCCTGCCGTAATACGTGTACCTGTTGATAAAGAAGAGCTTGCTCTTCCAACACTGCCACCTGGAGGGAAATTAAGGGAGGTGATAGTAAGTGACCCAAGAAAGAATAATAAAAATACAGGCAGATTATAGGGACCCTGGCTTGCTGGAAAGAATAGCAGCAAACTTCCGGAGATTTTGGGTTGATATAAAATGGCTCAATATGGATTGCAACAGCGGAAATTGTGTAATATACATGTCATTATATGATGGCCATGGACTTGAAAATCTTGATTTGTCAATTATTACACTGAGCAAAATGATAGATATCGACAATATTGAAGAACTTGATGGCTGCGAATATAAGAAATTTGAATTAAAATATAATAAATCTAAAAAATATGAATGGGGTGTTATGAGTGAGTAAAATACTTGGTAAAGTTTATACAGAAAACGATGCAGATTTGAAATTTATAAAGGATAAAAATATAGCTGTGCTTGGATATGGAAGCCAGGGAAGAGCATGGGTATTGAATCTTCTTGATTCGGGGCTTAAAGTCAGGCTTGGCCTTGAAAGAGAAGGAAATTCATGGAAAAAAGCTGTTGAGGATGGAGTAAAACCAATGAAAACAGAGGATGCATTGAAAGGCGCTGATATAGTTATATTTCTGGTTCCCGATATGGTGCAGAGAAAGATATATTTGGAAAAGGTAAAGCCGGTTCTAAAACCGGGAATGGATCTGGTGTTTGCTCATGGATTCAATATACATTATAAATTAATCCAGCCACCAGATAATGTGGATGTTTATATGGCCGCACCAAAGGCACCCGGCCCGTCTGTCCGTGAATTCTTTGTCAAAGGAGGCGGTGTGCCTGTGCTTGTTGGCGTTAAGAACGATTTTTCAGGAGAAGCGCTTAACAAGGCTCTTGCCATTGCCAAAGGCCTTGGGGCTACAAAGGCCGGTGTTCTTGAAACAACTTTCAAAGAAGAAACAGAAACGGATCTTATGGGAGAACAGCTTGACCTTGTTGGTGGGCTCACAGCAATGTTAAGAGCCACTTTCCACACAATAGTTGATCTTGGATACAGGCCAGAAATGGCATATTTTGAAGCAATCAACGAAATGAAGTTGATTACTGACCAGATATACGAGAAAGGATTGTCAGGCATGCTCCGAGCAGTGTCTGATACTGCAAAATACGGTGGCTTAACAGTAGGTACATATTTAATTAACGACGATGTTAAAAAGAGAATGAGAGAAAAGGCCGAAAGGATACAAAACGGCAAGTTTGCAGATGAATGGATAGAAGAATATGATGAGGGTTCTAAAAACCTGAACGCTTTAATGGATGACCTTGATAATTCTCTGGAAGAACAGGTTGGCAGGGAACTGAGGGAAATAGTTTTGCGGGGAAAGCCAAAAAATTAATTTTTTTAAATTATAAAAAGCAAAAGCAATATGGCCATGCCAATAACTATGGCTGTAAATACAAATAATTCTGTTGTTCTTGAATAATACTTATTATTGTCAAGATCTTTTTCATTTCTTTCGTATTCAAAAAAACCATATGCTATTGTTATCATTCCTACAACTATCATTATTTCTCCTGCTATTAATGATTCACTGAAAGATGATGTTGGTTTACCCTGAAGTGCGTGTAAAAATATAACAAATTTGGCTATTACAAACCCGAATCCCATCAAAGATATGCCTGTTCTCATCCATGCAAGAAATGTTCTTTTATTTGCAAAATGGTCTGTATTTGATGTCATTCTTATATTAAATGCTGTATAATAATATAATATTTATCATAAATTTTTAAGCGAATCCTGCTCACTATTGCCTTCCGGGAAAAGGGCTTCGGATAAATTAGCTTCTTTCAGATAATCGAAAATGTTATAATAAGCCTTTCTGGTTTTGCCTATTGTACTGAAAGTTTTAAAATTAAAGCACAGAGAACATGTACTAATACTGGATTCCAGAAAATAGCATTTGCCTTCCCTATTAAATACACATTCTTCTTCAATGCTTCTCTCAGACATTGATTAATAATTGTAAAATATTATTAAATGTTTCCTAAAAGAATATACGTCGGCCAGAAGTTGTTATCCGTGTCCTTCCAAATTCATCCATGGTTCTTAACTGATCAAGAGAGAAGACCGGCCCATCACGGCATACCTGATAACCGTTTACAGAGCATGAATCGCAGAGGCCAATACCGCATTTCATTGACCTTTCCAAAGAAAACTGACAATTAACATTTTTATCATTTACATAATCAAATACAGATTTCATCATAATTTCCGGCCCACATACATAAATCATTTCAAAATCTTCCATATCGAGATTTTCCAAAGCGGAAGTTGCAAAGCCTTTCGTTCCTTTGCTTCCATCGTCAGTAACAATGTGAAGTTTGTTTTTATCGAATCTTTTTTCAAAAAGAATGTCATCAGCTGTTTTGCCGGATATGATTCCTGTTGTATGTTGATCTACTAATGGCATTAGTGAAGCGATGCCACTTCCTGCGCCTATAATTAGTTTTTTGCCTCTTACTGTACTATATCCATTTCCATATGGCCCTTCATAAAAAAGCTTATCTCCTTTATTCAGTTTTGCCAGCTGTGCTGATGCTTCGCCATATATTTTTATTGTTATGCTTTTCCTATCGGAAACAGAAGAAAATGATAGTGGAATTTCATTTACTCCCGGAACCCATGCCATGATAAACTGACCTGGAATAATGGAAATATCATCATTAAATGTTACCGTATTCACATTTTTGCTTTCTTTTATATTTTCCATTACTGTGAAGTATTTCATTCTATGGCCACCCCAATTAATTCATTTAGATTATTTATTGAATTTGTTTCCATATACTCTTTCAGGCCTTTGGATAAATTATTAAATATGCTTATACCTTTATATGATATTGCTGAACCTATTTCCACTGCTGAAGCTCCTGCCATAATATATTCAAGTGCATCGTTTATATTATTTATTCCTCCAACCCCGATAATCGGTTTTCCAGTTTCTTTTTTAACCTCATACACATATCTTACACCTATTGGTTTTATAGCATCACCACTCAATCCACCGTAAATATTGCTCAGTATTGGTTTTTTAGCATTTATATCTATTTTCATTGCTTTGACAGTATTTATAAGAACGTAGGCATCGGATTTTTCTGCAGCCATTGCCTGTTTAACCATGTCTGATGTATTTGGAGAAAGTTTTGAATACACAGGTATATTTATTTTTGATTTCACTTCTGTAACTATAGAAGAAACAAGTTCTGGATCTGAACCTACCTCCATTCCATAGCCATTTACATGGGGGCACGAAAGATTCAATTCAACAGCAGAAGCTCCATAAGATTCCATCTTTTTTGCCAGGTCAGCAAATTCTTCCGGAGTCTGGCCAAATATGCTTCCGATTACAGGCCTTCCTGCAGAAAGCGCTATTTTCATTTCGTAGCCATAATTGTCTATGCCAGGATTTGATAAGCCTATTGCATTGATTACTGAATGTTCTTCTCTGTATATTACTGGCGGGTCAAACCCCTTTCTTTCAACACTTCCTATTGATTTTGTAACAGCGGCTCCTGCACCAGATTCCAGAATTCTTTTCAATGTATAACCGTTTTCATCAAGAATTCCAGAAGCAAGAATAAAAGGATTTTTTAATTCTATCCCGAGGTTTGAATTAAATTTCATTATATGTTAAGTTATTCATAATATCTAAATTATTCTAATCTATCAGGTCCGGAGGAAAATTTTCAAGCTTTATAGAATTTTTTATTTGAAAATTATTATAATTATAAGCAAGAGAATATGGAAGCATTATTTCTTTATCCGTTAAATACATATTTCCGCCTTTTTCTGAGAAATATATGCATGTGTCTATATATTTGTATTTCATGGCAAGATTCTGTGTAAATTCAAGAAAAGTGGTTATGCGCTTATAGGTAAGATTGTCATTTATAACCACTACAGAAGCCCCATTTATAATTGTATCCATCAAATCGCTTTCTGTTTCAGGATAATTCATTACAGTTAGTTCAAAAAATTTGGAAAGTTCATTGTAAAGCTTTATGTTCAAATAACGCCTTTCTATAGCATCATAATCTATAACAAATATGGAATCTACCTTTAGCTTTAGGATTTGATATATATTCTCATAATTTGATACTTTTTTATCTTTTAAAGTTACACAATACACGATATTATAGTATATTAAACCTAATTAATATTTTTATAAAGATTATAAACTGCCCGCCATAATAATAGTTAGCACCAACAAATTTAATTATATACCATCTCTAATTTGTAGAGCTTTAATGGACATTCCTTAGAGATGAATAATCCATTTCCTTAGAATCAACAAAGCAAAATTAAATTCAGTCGCAATTGCATTAATATCCGTTACATTGCCGTGATATAGTTAAATTTACATTTACTATCATTAAATTTTTATGCCCTTAAAAACTGGGAAGCGTTATTTTCAGTTTTAGAAATAATCTTTTATTTTTAACAGTACTTCATTGTCCCCCGGAACAGAAAACAGGATTCCATTAAGATTGAATTTCCTAAACCTTTCCATATATGTATGCAATTCATCGAGTTCAATGGATGACTGGTTAATTTTTTCCAATATATTTTGATTCTTTTTTGTTTTAATTATTATATAAGGAATTAATCTGGATGTTTCTAAATGCTCGAGAATGGAAATATTATCAAAGTTTATAACAAGAAAAAGATCTGCATTCAGTTCCATTCTCTTGATTATATCATTTAATGGCCTTCTAAAACTTAAAATTAATCCTGACATAACACCGCGGCGGATAGCAAGTTTCATTGCCACTGATGAATCAATATCGTTAAATTCCCTGCCATATCTTGGCTTATCACCCTGTGTGAATATTATTGATGCATTTATAGCTCTTGCAGCAGTTATTATAGACCTCATCTTCAATTCATTTATATCTTTTAGCCTCTGATTAATTATAATATCCTTGTTTGGAAATCTTTCCCGTATAATGTATCCTGCCAGTTCTGGAGGCATTGTTGGATATCCAAGTGGATTATCCGGTATATTAAAGCCATCAAAGGCATCCATATCCTGAATTGTTCTTTTTATAGTTTCAAGATTTTTTGATGGATATATTTCTGCATATATTTTCATTCAATGGTTATAACTGTAATAAAATAAAGAGTTTTTGATTTAATTAGAATGTTGCCAGTATAGTTAATTTAAAATTACCATGATTAATTAAATTAATATTGATTCTGATTATTCGTTCAAATCTTTGTCTGTTAGTTTTTATACAATAGTTCAATAACAATCATATGAGAGAAGAATTCAGTTATGGAATAGTTTTATATTCAAGATTCGGAGAAACATGCAAATACCTGCTGTTGAAAAGAAGTGAGGGTTGGCTTGATTTCCCAAAGGGGCATATTGAAAAGGGTGAGAACATGGTAGATGCTGCCCTTCGGGAAACACGGGAGGAAGCAGGGGTATCACTGTCTCCTGAAAACCTGGTTCCTGATTTTCATTATGATATCACATATTACTTTACATACAGGGGCACAAAAATTATAAAACATGTGAGAATGTTTCTTGCTGAAATTTCGCCAGCAACAAATGTGAAGATATCCAGTGAACATTGCGGTTTTATATGGCTTGATTATGAAACTGCAATGCAGAAATTAAATTTTAAAAATCAGCGTGATTTGCTTGAATATGCCAGAACATATATTGAAAAACTGAATAATATAGAAAAATTAAATAGTGAATATAAAGAAATCTATAAAAATAGAAAATGGGATCTGAGCACAAATTTTGTTCCAGGAGAGGGCAATTTAAATGCTTCAATTTTTCTGGTGGGACAGGCGCCAGGAAAAAATGAGGACATAATGAAAAGGCCATTTGTTGGAAGGAGTGGAAAACTGCTTGAAAGTTTACTTGAAGAGATTAAAATAAACAGAGAAGATGTATATATTACAAGTGTTGTACAGTTTTTCCCACCGAAAAACAGGGCTCCAACGGATGAGGAGATAGCAATATGCAAGCCGAAACTCTTAAAGCAGATTGAAATAATAAACCCAAAAATTATAGTCCTGCTTGGTTCTATAGCCGCAAAAACTATGGTACCAATTCAAAGCATAATGAAGGAACACGGCGCATTGTTTGATAATAAATATTTCGTTACATTGCATCCGGCGGCTGCATTAAGAAACCCTGAAAATTTAAAAATAATGCGTTCTGATTTTCAGCTGTTAAGAAAAATTGCCACTGGTATTTTATAAGTTATTTTTCTGGTTTCTACGTATAATAAATCTGCCATTGAAAGTAATATTTATTTTATTGTTAAAATATTACACAATCAGCTTCAACTCATATCCTGCTATAGTGACTATTATTCCAATAATTACCATCACTGCAATCCAGAATTTTGCCCTGCCAGCTGTGGTTTTACTGATAAAGAGCCCAAGTATGCCAAGAGAAAAATAGGAAAGTGATAGAGGAATTACAATATTTCCCTTAATAATCAGTGATGATGATAGAGGAATGAGAGCGCCAAAAAATCCAAAGAATGCTGCTGTTAGAGACCCGAGCAGCGATTCAGTAAATATTTCAATGCCAAGATGCCCTCTCAGCAAATAATTTGTTGATTTAAGATTCAATTGCAGTGCAGTTCTGTGCAGTTCTTCATTCAATCCTGCGTACTGTGCTATAAAATAACTGAAAGCCCCTGCAAATGCCGATCCAAATGAAATTTTAAAAGCTTCAAATAAATTTATAGTGCCATTTGCCAGTATTCCGCCCGAAGCCAGTATCAATGCAGTTATAATTCCATCAGATAATCCTATGCTTACCGGAAATAAATATTTTTTATTCATTTTATTATGTGTTTTCCGGTCATTACTTCATCGATAGAATGTATTGCGCAACCCATGTCCTCTATCAACTTAACCAGGTAATTATAATTAATGTTAATTCCCTCAACAATGATGCTTGTTCCCATTGTTTCCATATCCATTTCAGTTACAGTTATTTTCACTGCATCTACCCCTGGTACTTCTTCAATGGAGCCGGCAAGTTCCGTCAATGTTGGCCTGTTCAATCCCTTATCTACATCCAGTAAAATTCTCCTTAGATTCATAAATTTTTCAAACCTCGAAGTAATTAAGCTTTAAGCTTTATCCTTCCATATTTATACCAAATATTGAATTATTATTTATTAACCTTTTGCAAATTGATTAATGGGGTTTCTTTTTACCTCCTAACATCTTTCACGGTTTATTTATTTAAAATTAAAAATAAATATTAAATAGCCACATAAATTTTTATGTTATCTTGTATATCAGATGTAATGGTGAAATTAACTTTTGTCATACCTTCAAGCCTCGATTACCATGGCGGAATTGAAAAGACAGTATCACGCTATTTTTTTTACAATGATCCGGATTTTACAAAAACGGTAATTCAGGGCAAGCATGGTTTTGAGGGAAAAAACATCTATGAAATTAAATCTCTGTATTCCCGATTAATTATACGAACTTCTGGAAAAATTAATTTTATTATTCGCTTGATGGCACCCGCAATTTTACAACTTGATAGGATTATAAATATAAATACAATTAAAAAAATAGAAAAAGACTCTCAAATTATTTATTTAACAAATAATGACTACTATTATTTATTTAAATACAATGGATTCTTAATCTGGAGCGAACATGGAAATTTGCCATCAAACTATACAGGCGTTAAATTGCTAAATAGTGTTATATCGGCTTTAATTCGAAATAATTTGCTTTTTCGCAAAATCAAGGCGGTACATTTAATAAATTGCTATAATATGAACGTAGTTCCATTCAAAAAAAAATTCTGTGTACCAAATGGTGTCGATTCAGCCTTATTTTATCCAGCGGAGAAAAAGCATGAAACAATAAGACTGCTTTTTGTTGGCAGGCTGGAGAAATCTAAAGGAATAGATAAAATATTCAATGTTTTCAAGAACCATGTATTGGATATGGAACTTACTGTGATAGGATCAGGCACACTTGAATACCTTTTTGCCTCACCATTAAAAAATATAAATTATATAAAAAATCCCGATGATAAAAAATTGGCAGAAATCTATAGAAATTCCGATGTCTTTATTTTTCCATCAACGCTTGAGAATTTTGGCAATGTTGTACTGGAAGCATTGTCATCCGGATTATACACTATTGTATCAAACACAACGAAGCCCAGATTTGATGAACCAGAAAAGATGAATTTTCTCGAATATATAAACAGTACAGAAGATGGAATACTTAACGCATTAAATAATATAAAGAGTAAGCTGGAATACACCGGAAAATATGAAAACAGAAAGGCAATGCATAATTTTATATCGCAAAATTATAGTTGGAATGTTGTTTTAAAACAATTTTATGAAAAGGTTAAGGAAGCATATTTGAGTTGACACAGAGGCATTCTCTTATCTCAATATTTAATGTGAAAAACAATTTTATAGAAAATAGCAATAGTAACACTATGAAAACAACTATAACGTGGCATGGGCATGCCGGATTTTCATTGAAGAATGATATTGATATAATTGTAGATCCGTTTATAAACGGAAATCCACTTGCGAAGGAAGACCTCGAAGATTTGAAGCCGGACCTGATCCTTATAACACATGGCCATTTTGACCATGCAGGAGATGCGGCTAAATTAGGAAAAATGACCGGCTCTCCTGTAGTATGCTCCTTTGAGCTATCTGAGATTTTAAAAAATGAAGGTACGGAAACTATAGATATAAATCCTGGTGGAACAATTGAATATAATGGAGTTAAGATAACCGCTGTTCCTGCAATACATTCATCCAGCTACAAAGGATTGTATGCAGGAGCAACAATGGGTTTTGTTATTGACAATAAAGATCTTAAAGTATACCATGCAGGAGATACAACATTTTTTAAGGATATGGAGCTTATAGGCAGCGCATACCATCCAGATCTGGCCATGCTTCCAATTGGCGGGCATTATACTATGGATGTTGACGGTGCTATTGAGGCCCTTAAAATGCTTAAAGTGAAAAATGCCATACCAATGCATTATAACACATTTCCTCCAATCAAGGCTGATCCAGAGGAATTTAAAAAGAAAGCGGAAATGCATAACATAAATGTAATAGTGCCAAAAATAGGTAAATCATTTATTTTATAAAGAATTAATAAATTACAATTTTTTTCTTAAATATCGCAAAAACGTTTTTATGATTCTGTAAGTATAGTGTAAATCAATATTTCCCGGTATTATTCTCCATTTCCTGAATTTTTAATTTCCTGATTAATGTACCAGTAGCATAAAAGCATTCAGAATAATTTGCAGAACTCCCACCAGAAAGCCCGGATGGATCGATTTCATACCCCAGAAATAGTTTATCTTTAATTTTCCCGTGCTGCCTGAATACAAAATAATTTATAGAATTCATCAAAATCGATTCTGAATAACCGTTTAAATGATAATCGTCAATATTCTGAGTTATTGTTAAAAGAGAAGTTCGAAAATGCCGGGAATTCCTTGCAAGCATATCCATCAATTCCGCATCCTGTAAATTTTTTAAAAATAAATGGCTTTCATCTACAACAACAATTTTTTCGCCTTTTTCCTCTTCAATAATCGAGATTATCTGGCCAAGTATCAATCGGAAATAAGCATCTTTTGTAGATGCATTTCTGTGGTCAAATCTAAATGTGGTGAAATTATTATCAGGCGATATGGCTTTGTTAAAAGGTATGTCATATGTATTGATTGAAATCTGGTTTTCCTGTGAATAAATTTTATTAATTTCCGAAATTATAGAACTAAATTTAACAGTTTCCAGTTGAATTTTTAATTTCAGTATAATATTAAAAATTTCATTTGGCTGAATCCCTGATATTTCCCCAAGCGACTCTGCAATAATTCTGGATATTTCCATAGTATTTATTGAAAAATCTGCATACTCTCCTCTTGAAAGGTCTATAACAGTTCCAGAATTGTATTCCTGCAATGGATCTATTACGTATATCTTTTTATCCTTCATTAACCTCAAAAATTGCTTTGTAAAATATGACTTGCCGGAACCCGTTTCGCCAGTTATAGCTACGTTATATGAATTCATATTAAAAAGATTTAAGTAAAAAGGTTTTCTGGTAATTGAATTGATAGCCAGTGGTTTATTATTATTTGCAGGAACAGGCGTAAAAGAACATGGGAACAGTTCGGAAATAGATTGAGAATCCATTATATATTTCTTTCCCTGCTTACCCAATTTCAATATATTAAATGAATCTAAATTATAAAAATGAAAATTGTGCAGTTTAAAACCAATTGTATTCATTTCTTTTTTGAATAATTCTGTGCCTGATCGCAATGTTGCCGGATGTTCCGATATTATTTTAAAACGAATGTTCACATTGTAAATCTTTTCCTGTTTTTGAAGATATTCCAGTGATGAAATTTGCTTTTTTATTAAAGATGCAAAATGGCCTGATCTGTTATACACAAGCTCAGCTTTTCTTGATGAAATGATCCTTTTTATTAAAATTTCACTGTTCTTTATTTCCTTTATGTCTATATTTATTTCAACGATAATCCCGGACCTTTCTATAGCGGTCTGGTAAAAAAAATCCTGGGAATAGTCCATATCAATAAGGTCCAGATAGGAACAGAACATTTTATCTTCCTGAAAATACCTTGAATGTGTTTTTATATTGCCGGAAAGTAATGAATTAATGATGTTCTCGTCTTTCACTGGCGTGGCATGCAGATCTGGCATAGAAAGTATTAAAGATATATCATTATTTATTTTATCTATTGAGTCTTCAGGATTTTTTCCATATTCTTTAATAATTAGGTAGGTTTTATAATAAATATTTCCATTATAAATTTCGTGTTTTGTTATTATATTTGTATTGCACGCAAGGCCGTTAACCATATTATTTAGAATCCTGATTTTATTGCATTTATTCGAATCAGTATAAAGCTCTGAATTTTCTATTTCTACTGCCGTGAATAAAGTTTTGCCAATTATGCCGTAAATTAATTCCTTTTTAATTAACTGAACTATTCCTTTGCTCTTACTATGAAAATAGATTTTCCTTAAATATTTTATATTTGAAAAGTCAAAGCGTATGAAGACCATAAAAATAAAATAGGCAATAATTACAATTATTGCTGCGAACAACGAAATCGAATATATAACAGCGGTTATTGAAATTCCTGCAAGAATGATTATAAATTTTTCGACAGGCATGTTGTATATATATGATTTAAAATTGTAAACATTTGAAGGAATTTTAATGTACATCACCATTGTCATCAATGATCCCAGGTATCAAATTCGCAGAGGTATCAGCGTCCATTATTCCACCCAGGCCACCATTGAGAACTGAACCGGGATTTAGTTCTCCAATGCCCGATGATATTTCAGACATAGCAGTATCTGTATTAATAAAATTCATGCTTCCCTGGAAATATCTATATATTTCCGTCACAAAAAATAATGGTGCAGTTGCGGCAACGTAAATTATTCCAATTTCCAGAAATGGATTATTGAAAATTCCTGTTAAGTAAAGTATGATAATGGTAAAAAATGGAAAAAATGCCACTTCGAAGAAAATTCTGTATAGTTTTAATACATGTTTCTCGCTACCAGGTATCATAAGCATTATTGAGGCAACTGGCATGAAAAGGATAAAAAACAGAACAAGTGCCTGCCTTATTATAAGTATGCCAAATAGCAATGCAATCGCCATAACAAACGTGCCTGTAAATAAAAACGATATAATGCTGTTTTGGGTTGATAATCCAGTAAATTCCAGATTAGACCATGTGTGCCTTAATGTGAATATGCTGTTGAAAAAAACAAGTGAAATGCTCAAGAAAAAAATAGAAATTCTGTATGATGATTCGAATAAAACAATAGCCCCAAAAATTTTGATTAATAATTTAGACGGAGGATATGGCATGATAAATGAATTATAGAGAAGCATAATAAGAGCAGATGCAGTAATAGCCAGGAGTATAATGTCAGAATATATATTGTTAAACAAATAATTATAAAAACTGATAAATGATGAATTCCCATGTATAAATTGCATATATGAATATTTGGGGTTTAAACCATAATTAATCATTAAATGCCAGAGTATAATTATGGATGGCCTTGCCAGATCAATTATTTCTTTGATTATTTCTGATAAGATCTCGGAATAATTCATATTTTCCCTGTAACAACATAGTTGAAAACTCCAAATAATGCACCGCTAATTGCCATAATGAAAATAACAGTACCTATCGATGCATTTTTTAATCTTTCCCTTGCCATTATTTTCTTATTTTCATCTGTGCTGAAAAAGTTCAGGGCTATTGGAATCCAGAGCAGCGCGATTAAAATTGCTGAGGCAGAAATCACTATAGCATCAACTCTGCCTAACATGGCGTTTATTGATGCAATAGCATAGTCAATTAACATCTTTCATTATAGCAAGAAAATATAAAATATTAACGCCTTCAAAATAAATTAAAATAACTTTTTTTGGCGATCCATTACCATTGAAGGTGGCATTGATAATCCAAGCTGCTGCCTGATAAATTTTATCGTATCCGGTGATAATCCTTCATAATGGTTATTGGCATATATGAAGACATTTCCAGTTACCTGGTTATTTTTAATCCTGTTAACATAATCTATTATCTCCTTGCGCCTGTTGAGCCTTATTTCCCCCAGATCTTTTTTTGACAATGATTTGTTTCCCAGAAATCTAATGTAAAGATTTTCTGTTGTCTTAATTTCCGGGGTTTTTATATAATCAAGAACAGGCCATGCCATTGTTATTTTAAATTTTTTAAGGATTTGATAAACCTCATTCCTGAACCATGATGAATGCCTGAATTCCATGGCATAACTTATGGTGGATGGCAACAGTTCAATAAAGTTTTCAAGTACTGCAATATTGTATGTAAAATCCGGGGGAAGCTGTATGAGAATAAAGCCAAGTTTTTTATCAAGGATTGAGATATTTTTAATAAAGTAATTTAAATCCTCTTTGCAGTTTACAAGCCGGTCTTCATGTGTAATTTTCATTGGCATTTTAGGGCTAAATAAAAAGTTTTCAGGCACTGAATCGTACCATTTTTTAACTGTTTCCTTTCCCTGAGGTGCATAAAATGTGGAATCAATTTCAACAGTATCGAATATTCTGGAATAATCTTTTAAATAAAAAGAATGGTCTTCGGAATAATTATAGATTTTTCCCTTCCAGAAATCATAACTCCACCCAGAACACCCGGTACGATATATCATATTATAGTAATCTCATTATCAGTAATAATTATTGTTTTCAAATCGGATAAAATACACAAAAACTGGCAGTTATAAATGATTTTTTATATATATTATACTAATTGACGGGCACGTTAAATATTATCAGTTCTCATAAATTTTTATTATGGATAATTTAAAGTAAATTAATGTAAAATTATATATAGATAGACATAATCTATCATATTACCAATGAACAGTATAATAAACGATTTTATGAATGTGCCATTACAAAAAGGAGCTGATTTTTGGGGACTTGATAAAATTAAGCATATAAGGCAACTTGCTATTACAGGCAAGCCATACGAAATATTTATTGAAAATGATAATAGTTTGAGAATACTTGATAATATAAATTTTACTGCCAGTAACACAATAGTTTCTAATCCATCAGCACAAACAGAATCTAATTTGGCAGGCTTTAAAATGTCAGTTCCCTTATATTTGGGAGATATGTCATACGGTGCACTGAGTGGAAATCCAAATCTTGCTATAGCCAGATCAGCAGAATTAACAAAAACAATGGCAGGTACAGGTGAAGGAGGCTTATTTAATGGCATATCCAGTTATAAAAGGATATTTGTCCAATGGGCATCTGCGCGCTTTGGAGTTACTGCAAAAAGCTTAAATTCCGGTGCAGCAATTGTAATAAAAATTGGGCAGGGTGCGAAACCTGGCATAGGAGGGCATTTGCCTGCTAGCAAGGTTACAGAGAATATTTCAATTGCAAGGCAGATACCTGAAAACGTAGATGCAATTTCACCGGCACCGCACCATGACATTTATTCCATAGAAGACCTATCACAGAGAATAGAATCATTAAAATTACTGACAAAAAAGCAGGTATTTGTAAAAGTAGCAGCAACAAATTATATACCTTACATAGTAACCGGAATTGCCAGATCAGGTGCAGATGGTGTCATTATTGATGGGCACGGTGCTGGAACAGGAGCAACACCAATGGTTATAAGGGATAATCTTGGAATACCTGTGGAAATGGCCGTGGCATCATCTCACGATATACTCTTAAAGGAAAATTTAAGAAAAAATTTCAAAATTATAGCGGCAGGAAGAATTTCGAATTCCACCGATGCTGCAAAGTTATATGCCCTTGGTGCAGATTTTGTAAGCACAGGTACAGGCCTTTTAATTGCCATGGGATGCATAATGGTAAGGAAATGCAATCTTGGCTATTGCCCAACTGCACTGACAAATAAGGCAGATAGCCTGAAAACTTTTGATATTGATTTTGGCGTTAACAGCATAATTAATTATATTAATGGGACAAGGCTTGAAATTGCTAATATACTTGATAATTTGAATTTAAAATCAATAAGCGATTTAATTGGGAATAAGAATCTTTTAACAGGCAAAAATTTATCAAAAAATACATTGAAAGTTTTGAATATTAAACATGAAAATATTAAAAATACATCTTATGATCAGGGGAATTTCGAATATGATAAAAAATACTTGAACGAAATGCTGAATAAGGGAGATCCAGAAATAACAAGCATGGGAAGCAATGCTCCTCCTGAGGTCATAAGGCCATCCAGAATAATAGATTGGTTAAGGCTGGACGGTGCACAGGTAACAAGGCCATCAATAGATCCTTATAGAGAAAATATAGATTTGAGATTTTATTTATGCAATGGTAAAATTAAAGTATCAATGCCAGTTATTTTTGATATAACAGGAGCTGATGATTCTATAAAAGATGCAATTTTATGGGCTTCTTTGTTTGCAGGTACGATGGTTATAGATAATACAGTAAATGATAATTACCGTGATATTACTATAATGAAGAAGGGCAATTTATATAAATATAAAGGCTTCAAATATATAGAATTAGATAGAGATATCAATGTTTCTGGTTATGTAATAAAACAGGAAGATGCTGAAATAGAACTGGCAAAATTAAATAATAAGCTTAAAGAAAATGGTATAAGGGAAAAATACGATATATTATCGTATATAACAGAGTTCAGAAACAGCGGTGACATAGCAAAATATATAGCACTTGGTTCTGATGCAGTAATTCTTGAATCAAAGATCTTTGAATATGGTTTGAGCACTCGCACCAATATGCATGAAAAGGCTTTGAATTTATTAACTGCGATAAAAAAAGAACTTGCTCTTCTATGTGGTGCTATGGGCATATCCAGTATGCAGCATTCACTTTCTGGTAATACTGAATTACTAAGATCTATTAACCTTGATAATAGAATTTCAGAGATAATAGAAGTAACGGAGGCTGGTTCCCCATGAATTATTACCCATCAAGCTGTGGCCTTTTAGGCGTTTTACGAAAAAATAACTCAAATAAAATACAGGGAAAATATATTGCGGATTCCTTAAATTCAATAAAATACAGAGGAAGCGATAAGGGATCCGGATATGCTATGTTCAATGTAAATAACAATAATTACTATAAAATGAAAATATATTACAATGGCAATGAAAATGATTTAAATCAAATTTTAACTGATAAAAATTTGAAAATAAATAATCATTATAAAGAAAATAATTCTGAAACAGGTAGTTATTGCTATGAGCTTGCTTTGGGAAATAATGACATGACAGATGATCTAAATGATTTACTTTGGAAAGAAGGTACAGGAAGGGTTTACAGCCTGGGGACTTCCCTTGATATCTTCAAGGGAGTGGGCTATCCGGATGACATAGCCAGTGAATATAATATATATAATATGAATGCTGATATGTGGCTTGCACATACAAGGCAGCCTACAAATTCTCCTGGAAATTTGCCATACTGGTCCCATCCGTTTTCATCATTTAATATAGCAATAGTCCATAACGGAGATATAAGTTCATTTGGTGCAAATCGTGAATATCTCAGTTCCAGTGGAATAAAAAGCTTTGTTGGAACTGATAGTGAAGTTATATCGTTTATTTTCAAAGAATTATTAAAGAAATATGACTTAATTACAACCATAAAAATAATGTCGGATAAGATCGATGATAAGTACACAAAATACATCAACAGAGGTTTTGTTCTTGATGGCCCATACACGCTTGTAATCGGATATGATGATGGTTCCGACCTTTACATAATTGGCATGACTGATAAAACAAAATTGAGGCCAATAATACTCGGTGAAGATGAAAATAATTATTATATTGCAAGTGAGGAAAAGGAAATAAAACTGATAAATAAAAATGCAGAAGTGTGGACAATGGAGCCTGATTCCTATTTCATAGCATCACTGAATAAGGGCATTATAGAATATGGGAGAAACAATATTCAAAGAGCAAAAAGGTACGATACTGAAAAATTCGATATAAACGCAGAAAATATAGAATATAACAGGCTTGATGATGAAATAATAAAAACAAATAAAAAAAATGTAACAGTAAAAAATGTATCAGGTCACAGATATATTGGCATTAAATTTACCAATAAAAATATAAATTTAAATTTGTATGGAAATGCTGGAAACTGCCTGATGAATTTAAATAAAAATAATAATGCAACGGTTTATGGCAATGTGGCAGATGATTGCTGTGATTCCATGTCTGGTGGAATTGTAAAAATATTTGGCAATGCCGGGGATATTTTAGGACAGGCACTGAGCAATGGAAAAATATACGTAAACTGCAATGCTGGAAATAGATGTGGAATACAGATGAGGGCATATAAAGAGAATAAACCATTTATAGTTATAAATGGGAAATTTGACGATTATCTTGGTGAGTATATGTCGGGAGGAACAATAATTGCATTCTCAAATTATCAGCAATATACTGGGAAATATATAGGTTCTGGCATGATTGGAGGCAAAATATACATATATGGAAAAGTAAAAAGTGACAGAATAGGAATGCAGCCATATGATACAGAAGGCATTTTAAAAGCACTGAAGCTGGATTCAATAATAGATGCTGATTTATTAAACAAACTCAGAAATAAGGATTTTATTGATATTATAAATGAACTGCCGGAAAAGTCCAGAAAATATACCTGCAAATTGTATAATAAGCATGAAATACCATTATATAGCTATAGAATTCTTAATGAAATTGAGTATAATGAATTATATCCAGTCGTAAAGGATTTTGATTTTCAAATGAACACCTCAAACTTAAAAAAATTAAAACATAAATTTACAGTTATAGAACCAAGGAATTAATGCATGATGAACTGGGTAATTCTATATCAGTGCCTGAAGTGCCTCTAACTCCCTGTTTGCATTAATCATTATTACTACACTTAAAATAATTATAAATTTGGCAGGGAAATATGGATATGTTATTATCCATTTCAATGTTTTTTAAATTTATTAAGAATATACCATCGGAAAGTTATTTATAACTGTTGTAAATTGATTTTAATGGAGCCATTTATTCACAGAAAACCTGGCTTTGCTGTAGCATATTTCCCGGAACTTATAGAAGCGCAGGTAATTTCCAGGCCAAATAGATTCCTTATTAAAGCAACAATAAATCGAGCTGAAACTGATGTGCACATACATGATCCTGGAAGGCTTGGGGAGTTAATCTTTCCTGGAAACACTCTACTTATCAGAAGAGCAGAGGGCCCTAAAACGCATTATTCTGTTACTTTTTGCAAAAATGAGAATATCTGGACATTCAATGATGCCCGGTATCATTCTTCTATTGCATCCATGTTTATTAAACCGGGATATGAAAAGGAAGTAAAAACCGGTAACAGCAGAATAGATTTTAAGCTTGGAGACTCATATATAGAGGTTAAATCTGGAACTTTAGTAGACGATGGAATTGCAAAGTTTCCTGATGCTGTAACAGCCAGAGGCAAAAAGCATCTTGAAACACTAATGGAATTAATTGACCAGGGTTATAACTCCTATGTGCTATTTCTTATATTCAATGAAAATGCTGAGTGTTTTCTTCCCAATTATGATAGAGATCCAGAATTTGCTCGAACCTATTATTCTGCCATTTCTCACGGAGTGAATTTTAAATTTCTTGTATTTTCCTATAAAAATGGAGAAATTGTATTCAAAAAGGAGATAAAGCCATGCGTTTGATTGATAATATTTATAAGTTTTATAAATATAAACTCTTATGAATCTGGCAGAATTGTCCGATAAAGAATTTATTGAAGAAATTGCAAACAGATTGCTTTCAATTAAGGCAGTTTCACCAAAATCTGATGGAAAAGGTGAATATGAAAAATCTGTTGAATTAAAAAAAATATTAAATGAGATTGGTTATAATAATGTCACTGATTATAATATAAAGGATAATACAGGCGTTGTCAGGCCAAATATTGTATTGAAGATAGGAAATTTTGGAAAAACATTATGGATTATCTGCCATATCGATACTGTGCCTGAAGGCGATATCAAACTCTGGAAGCATGAACCATATAAGGCTACAATTGAAGAAGATAAAATATATGGGAGAGGATCGGAAGACAATGGCCAGGCGATCTTTACAGTATTACTGCTTTTAAGAAATCTTGAAACAGAAAAAATGAAAATAAATCTGGGAATTGCATTCGTTTCTGATGAGGAAACTGGAAATGATTATGGCATTAAATATATTATTAATAAGGATATATTCAACAAGAATGATTTGATTATAGTTCCGGATGCAGGCACAAATGATGGGAATATAATTGAAACTGCAGAAAAAACCGTTATGCAGTTAAAATTTCAGATAACTGGAAAGCAGGGGCATGCCAGCATGCCGGAAAGTTCAATAAATGCCTTCCGCGAAGCTTCCAAATTCCTAGATATGATGGACTTTAACCTGCATGAAAAATTTAATAATTCTGATAAGCTTTTTATACCACCTTATTCAACTTTTGAACCCACAAAACATGAAAAGAATATAGATAACGTTAATACAATACCGGGTACTGATGTATTTTACTGGGATTTCAGGGTTCTGCCGCAATACAGTTCAAAAAGCGTCATTGATGAAATTGATGAATTAATTGCTAAATTTTCAAAAACATCAAAAGCAAAAATTGCATATGGCGTTATTGACCTTGTTGATGCACCAGCTCCAACATCTGATAGTTCAGAAGTTGTGGTGAAATTAAAGGATGCGATCAGGTCTACAATAAAAAAAGAACCTTTCACCATTGGAATTGGTGGAGAAACATTTGCTTCATTCCTTAGAAGCAATGGTTTCAGTGCTGCTGTATGGTCAACAACTGCAATAGAAAATGCGCATATGCCCGATGAATTTTGCCTGATTTCCCATATAATCCAGGATCTTGCCGTTTATAAATACCTGCTATATAATTGATTTATAAAATTTATATATAATTAATATTGTTTGAAATTAGTTTTAGCTCATAATATATCCGAAATTTTAAGAGACTTATATTCAGGAATTATGCTAACGTCCTTCAGGATATTTCCTGTGAGGATAGAAACAACCGTATCACCTCTGTCAAGAATTCCTGATTCCCTAAGTTTCTTTACTCCAGCCACTGCAGCTGCAGATGCAGGCTCGCAGCCTATGCCGGATCTGTCTATCTCTCTTTTTGCTTCCAGAATTTGATCGTCTGAAACTTTTTCAACTATTCCATTTGTAAATTCTATCGATCTTTTGGCCTTTTTAAAGTTTACTGGATTACCAATTTTAATGGCAGTTGCGATTGTTTCTGCCTTTACCGGAATTATATTTTCCAGTTTTTCTTTTATATATTCATAAAATGGTGCGGCTCCTTCTGCCTGTATTGCAATAAGCCGTGGGACCTCATTAATAACACCCAGTGATTTCAGATCCATGAGTGCCTTTCCAAATGCAGATGTATTACCAAGATTGCCGGCAGGAAATGATATGAAATCAGGTTTGAGTTTTTCCATAATTTCATAAATTATTGTTTTTTGCCCTTCGATTCTCCATGGATTGAGAGAATTCAATAAATAAAAGTCGTTGCGCTTCTCAATTGTTTTCTTGATATCTGCCATGGCCGTATCAAAATCTCCGTCAATATCAACAATGTTTGCTCCATATGCAATTGCCTGAAATAATTTATTGGCTGATATGTTTTTCCCGGGTATCATGACATAACTTTCTATACCAGCAAATGCACTGTAACTTGCCGCCGCAGCAGAAGTATTTCCAGTAGATGCACACAATGTTTTTTTGAAATTCAGCCTCATGCCTTCAGAGACTGCAACAGTCATGCCACGGTCTTTGAATGATCCTGTCGGGTTTTCCCCCTCATGCTTCAAATATATATTATTTATTCCGGAATACTTTGATATTCTGCTGCTGTTGTATAAATTGGTATTACCTTCTCCCTTGGTTATAATTTTTTCATTGCTTATTGAAGGATGTATAAGATTTTTGTATTTCCAAACGCCTTTTAATTTAGTTGTAGTATATTCCATATCATAATGGAATACATCGAGAATATTGCCACATTTATCGCATGTATATTTGTTTCTATTTATATTATATTCAGAACCACATGCAAAGCACTTCAAAACCGAATAAGTCATTTATTGTTAAATGCAAAGTTATATAAATTATTTGTCAGTATAAAGATGATAAATATGGCCAAAAATAAAAATGTTTATGAATCCTTTATCTAAACCGGCCAGAAAACCTTTGCCAGTTCAACTATAACTCCCATTGCTATTCCTATGTAAATAATTAATTTTGGATCTATGGCTGGACCTTTAATTTCTTCCTCATTAAAATATCGAATTAATCCCGCTCCTGATTGGAAGTTTTCGTTCTGATTATCCTTTGCCATATTTTACAATAATTTAATACTGGAATTTAAGCATTGCGGTATAATTCTTTGATATTTCAAAATTGGATTTGCATTGATGTAATTATTGACCTTATAAATCTGTCAGTGCTTTCCTCTAAAACTATCAGTTTGTAAACATTGTCACTGGTATAAATTTCAAAATAATTGCATTTAATCAGGGATCCAATATCAGTGTTTTCTATACTGTATATATTTTTCTTCTGGCCAAGCTTTATTATTGATTTTGAATCGATCCTCAAAAATGGGAAATACGAAAGAACATAAGGTGAAGCATACTGATAGAATTCAATGTAATGGCCAATAAACACCGATTTGGCATCAATGTATTTTTCATGGATCAGTCCTGGAACAACTTCAAAATTTTTATCCAGTATGGATACATTGAATTTTCTATCTGCATCCTTTATGTTTATAATCTGGTCTGGTGTGTATTTCGGAATTTTCCCAAGAATCCGTAATTCAGAAAAATGGTTATAATATACAAATGGGAATACTGTTATTGATATTCCTAACATAAAAATTATTGCTACATAGAACATAAATAAGAATAAAAAGTTGTTTGAATTCATGGCCAGTATCAATGCAAGTAAAGATGATGCAATAAATACCGATATGAAATAAGTCTGTACTCTTATCATATATTTATAATGATTGGAAATAAATAACTGTTTTGGTATTTTATTGCAATTTATGAAACTATAGCTTTTAAGGAAATAAAATTTAATATTAATAATTAGAAAATAATCAAAATTATAGTTCGTGTGTTTTGGTAACTTTATCCAGCATTGTATTTTCTTCGGCCAGCCTTTTTTCCCTGCTATCAATGTAGTTTTCAGTATTTATATCGGCAACAATATCATTGTATCTGGACGTAATGCTATTGATTCTTACTCCCCCTTCACATGTTTCTGGTATAACAACTATTGAATCGCCGAGAAAATCGTCTGAAATTGAATTAACTGAAACAACCGGTATCCTGTTTTCCAGTGCCCTGGCATTTGCATATAAATGCCATTCATCATGGAAATCCTTTCTTATAAGTGACGGATTGAATATTATATCACAGTGCTGGCGGAACAGAAATCTTGGATAGTCCGGAAAATCAAGGTCATAGCATACTAAAATTCCAATTTTTAAGCCGTTAACAGCAAATAGTTTTAACTCACTTCCAGGCGTATAATAAATGCTTTCTTTGCTGTATAAATTTATTTTATCCTGCCATCCTATAATTTGTTTGTTTTTAATTATAAAAGATCTGTTATATAAATTTTGATCAATATATGACAGGCTTCCCAAAATTATTGTATTATTGATATTTATAACATCCAATATCCTTTTTAGTCCATGAGCATCAATTTTTGTTGTTATAAATTTTTCAGGAAATACAATTATATCATCTGGATTGGAATTAATTTCTGAAAGAATTTCAAGAGAACTGTCAAATGGCATTCTATGTGATTGAATTGCCCTGATCTTCAGATGCATGGTTTGATATTGTTATATTGATTTAAGCCTTGTTATTGAGTATTTTTTCCACTTTTTTTGCATCCTCCAATGTATCAATATCAGTCATGGCTTTTTTACCTATACTCAATGGTGAAAAATCAATAAAATGCTTCTTAACTATAGATTTCGCACCTTTATCGCCGGTTAATTGAAGGATTTCCGGAAAATATTTTTTAGAAAATATAACAGGGGTTATTACTTCACCATTGTATTCAAATCCTGATATGCCGGAACCTGATAACTCATAATGGTTGATCAGGCCATTTAGGTATTCGGAAGTTACCAGTGGCATGTCACCAGGTATTATCATAACTGCATCGCATTCTGGAGGAATATTTTCCAGGCCTTTAACAATAGATGCTGACATTCCTTTCTCAAAACAGCAATTCCAAACGGCTTTAAAACCCATCTTAATTGAATAATCCTGAATTTCTTGATTCCTTAAAACTATAATGGAGCGATAAAAATTAGAATGTGATACATTATCTATAACATATGAAATAATCCATTTTGAATTTATCTTATAAAGTAATTTATTTGAATGGAATCTTGTAGCTTGCCCAGCGGCAACAACAATAGCGCATATTTTTTGCATATTTACATTAATATTGCCTTAGATATAATATTTTTTAAAAAATTAAGCAATAACATACTTACTAATATATTTTAATCTGCATTCAATAAATTATCCAATTTTATTGATATATTCTTTCATATAATCAAGATAATCCATATAAGACGGATAAGTAATAAACATATTAATATTTCTATGAAGTTATTAAATTTTACGAATATTGAAAATAAAGGGAATTAAAAAATTAATGATTATTGCATTAAGTAAAAATAGAAGAGTTTAGGTTAAAAAATTATAATTAATCCATACAGCAACTCATCTTCGATATATCCCTGATGAATGCCTGGCCGGCAATTTTTATTGATTCTGCCACAGTTGGGAATACATGCACAGTGTCTATAAGGTCATCGTATGTTAATCCATTTTTTATCAAACTAACTCCTTCGATAATGAATTCGGCCGCATTTGGGGCAACAACATGAATTCCAAGTATTTTCTTATCTTTATCTGCTATTATCTTTGCTATCCCTGTATATGACTGTAAAATATTTGCCTTCACCACATTTTTTAATTCCACTGTCCTGACTGTGTATTCAATATTTTTCTTTTTGAGTTCAGATTCTGTGCTGCCTACGGAAGCTACATTAGGTTCCGTGAAAACCACCCATGGTATCTCATTGAATTTTACATATTTACTGGAACCAAAGATATTTTCTACTGCTATTACACCTTCTTTTCCTGCAAGAGTTTCCAGCTTTAAAGGCTGTTTAATGCAGTCTCCAGCAGCGTATATAGAAGGATTTGTTGTTTTCAGTTTATCATCAACAACTATGCCATTATCTGTTGAAATCCCTGCTGCTTTTAGATTTAATCCGTCTATGTTTGGAATTCTGCCGGTTGCAACCAGCAAGGCATCAAAATCTGTAAATGTTCCTGTCCATGTAATTATGCTTTTTTTGCTATTTTCTTCTTTTATTTCATTAAAATTCATGCCAAGATGGAATATTATGCCGTTATTTTTTAATGCTTTTATCAGTTCTCTGTTGATATCTTCATCAAAGCCTTTTAATATTCTGTTTGACCTGTTAAATATGTGAACTTCCGAGCCAAAGTTGGAGAATGCATAGGCCAGTTCCAGTGCTACTTCGCCTGAACCAAATATGGCAAGTTTTTTCGGAATTTTATTTAATGACCATATTGTATCGCTTGTATAATAATCTGTGAGTCCTTTAATTTCGGGAATAAATGTTCTTGATCCGGTAGCTATTAGAAAATTGGTGGCTTTTATCTCTTTATCGTTTATACTTACTGTATTTTTGCCTGTAAATTTTGCCAGCCCATCGTATAGATCAACGTTTTCAAAATTTTTGATTACATTTGAATATTTACTCTCTCTTTCATTTTTGACAAAATTATTTAATGATTCCATAAAAGCTCCGAAATTTATAGTTGCACTGGATCTTATTCCATTGTATAATGGATCCTTTGCATTTTTGTAGTTTTTGGAAGCCTCTATTAAAAATTTTGAAGGCACACAGCCAACATTTACGCATGTACCTCCAAGCGGCCCTGAACCGATCAATGCTATTTTCATTTGATTGTCCGTTAACTCACTTGCTTTTATGGATGCAGCAAATCCGGCTGCCCCCCAGCCTATTATTGCAAGATCGTATTCATTCATTTTTTACATCCCTTAACTGGGCCTTGTACTTTCCTTTAAAAACTTCAAGATTTAATAAGTCCTCAGGTTTTGTTTCATTGCCAGTTTTAACTATAGCTATCCCATCTTTTAAAGAGAGCGAAACATCATTTACGCCTTTTGCATTTTTGAGCCCCCCACTAACGTGCCTTACACAATCATCGCAGGTTAAACCATATATTTTTAATTCTATTGTTTTTGCCATATATCATAATTCCTTGAATTTATTTAAATAGAAAAGTAAAAAAAAGTTTACCCAAACAATATTTATATGTCAAATGATTTAACAATATGGTAAAAAATAGAGAAAATGCATGCATGATATATGACAATGGAAAAACTCTGTGCATAGACTATGAACTGCCGATGTTTGCTTTGCTGGGAAAACGATATACATTGCTTATCCTTGGTGTTATTGGAAACAACAGCACAAGAAAAAATTTTAATGATATATTAAATTCAATTCCCGGTTCAAGCAGAACAATAATAGCAAAAAGATTAAAAGAGCTTATAAATGCAGGAATTATTAAAAGGAATAGAAATAAAATAGTATCATATGAATTAACAGAAGCGGGAAATAAAATTAGAAAGGGGATTATATGCTTTCTTGAATCTGTTGATTCTATTGGATAATGATATTGAAACAAAAGAAATAG
>NZ_JBBIRC010000020.1:0-26005 GCF_037442045.1 Ferroplasma sp.
TTAAACCTGTTCTCAATGGTTTTGCATATGCAAAATAATTCATATACACGCTTATCACATCAAGCCATAAAGGTGCTTCAATATTCTTGAAAGGATGCATTTACAGATATTCCCCTAAATAAGCAATGGAATCTCCAATAATGAAAATTACTCTGTCTGCAGTTTTCCCTGATACGCCCAAAATCATACTATTATCTTCCATTGCTATTTCCTTGATTTTCAATGTTAATATTTCGCAGATTCTGCAGCCAGACTCCCAGAGCAATGAAATCGATGCCTTATACTTTATGGATTTTGAATTGCTGGTAATCCTGTTATATTCACCTAAAGTAAGCATGTCTTTTCTCTATTTTTCCTTATTTTTCTCCATCTCCATACTTCCTTGAATTTTAAATCATCATGAAATTCCCATTTATAAAATTTATAAAATGTTTGCTTTCTATGGTAGCCGGTGCATTGGCCTTTTCCCAAAAGATTCTAATGCACTCTTTAATCCATCAGGAGAAGGACCTAAAAATTTATCTTTCAGGGCTTCGTCCATGGCTTGAGGCTTTAAAACATAAATGATTATCATGGATTCGCTAAGAGATTTTTCATATCACAAAAAAGATTTTAACTGCATTGTAGTTATTTTTATTATTTGTTAATCTCCAGGTTCTCTTTAATTCTTTATCTGCACCATGATGCTAAATTTCCTGCATAGTTTTTTATTTATTCTTTATAAATGTTTATAGTGTTTTTAACTTATGGGAATATGTCAATGCTGCATTTTAAAATTCAATTGAGAAATATTATATTATTCTATCGAATAAAAAATATTATACCTATCAACTGTATTTTTAATATGGCTCAAAAATTACGTTTCTGTTAATTCGTTCAATGAAAATTGCGGGTTATATTTATTAAACCCCTTTCTTAAGTCAGTTATACTGATAAAATCAGGTATTAATTCTGCAAGCTCCACATGTTTTATAAATTGCTTATCTTCTGGATTTTTCCTTATTATTACATCGGTTCGTGCCTTGAAATCTTCAGGATCTCCAAGGACATTTACTTTTCCAGATCCCTGAACAATTATGCTTAGCATGTTTTCATCAATGTTAAAGCTTATATTATTTGTTTTCTCAATATTTTTTTCAGTAAGGGTGTTTTTTTCAAGGAAAAAAATAATTCCATGGTCAAGAGCATAATACACCTTGGATATCCATAGTTTAACACCATCACTTGCAATATTCATAAACCTGTTTTCACGTAAAAATTGAATTATATCCTCGTCCATATTTTATAATGGCACAATCCTATTTATTTATTTCAAAGCCTTAAATACAGCAATCCAGTTAAATAATATATAGCAGCATAGGCAATAAAGGATGAAAAAGCAAATGCCATCGTAAATTTTGCTGTAATTGCATCAAGAATGTTCAAATGTTTTTGTTTAATTACATCACTGCTTATTCTGAAAGCCATAGGCAATGTTATAAATGCGGCCAGAACCGGATAATACATCGGTGAAATTGCATATGCCAGGAGTATCAAAAAATATGGAACCCATAATAAAGATAAATAATATATTTCTGATCCCCGAGCTTTGAGCAAAGTTGAAACTGTTTTTATATGATTGTCAGAATCCTCTTTCATATCCCTCCAGTTGTTTCCATGAACAATATTCGCGGTTAGAATACCTATTGAAAAAGATATAAGCGTTACAGGCAAATTTATTATTCCGCCCTGAAGTATATAGCTTCCAAGCATTATGCCTGGTCCCCAGATTATGCATATTGAAAGATCTCCAAGTGCCAGCCTTTTTAACCCATACTTGGGCAAACTGTAAACTATTCCAGCAAATATTCCGAGTAAAAGAAATATTATCAATAATGTGTTTGAATATACCAGGTAAGTTCCGATAGTTCCTGAAATAGCCAGCATGGCCAGTGCCATTAGCAATGCCTTCTTTTTATCTATTATTTTATCTATGAATACTCTGGTTGACGTCATAGAGGTAAGTGTATCATTCCCTGATTTGTAATCGTAATATCCATTAATTATATTGAATGAACCCTGAGCAAGTACAACTGCTAATATGGAAAATGCAAAATAAACTATATTTATATGGATTGCCAGCACAGTTCCAAGAAGTATTGCAGCAATGCTCTGCTGAAAACTCCATGGCCTTGTGGATTTTAAGAAGGGATGCTGTTTTTCTTTTATATTATTAACCGTTTTTGGAGGATAATCTATGCCATCAATCGAAATTTTATCCGGAATAATTTTATAAATTCTGGCGAAATCATCATTTACAATTGATGTTGCTTCAGGATTTTTATAAAGTATGATGCCCCTCTCCCTGTAATTTATGCTAGCTTTGCCATCATTGTATATATGGCCAGATCCAACTAGCGATCTATGTTTTTCTGATATTTGAAAATTGACAATTCCGGAATAATTATGCTTTGAAATAAAAATAATGCCAGCATCCACTGCGTATAATTCCTCAAATTCGTTGTTAATTTTAATTTTTTTGCTTTTTAAAAGCACTCTGGTAAGACTAATTTTCCAATCCAACAGTAATCAATATCTATATATTGTATAATTATATTTATTTTGTTAATAAAAATTTTAAACGCATATTATAAAATTACATAAAGAATCACCATAAGTGTTGTTATTATCTGTATGGTAACAATTTCCCATGTTTTTGCAGCAATTTTCAACACATCATTTTTTAGCAGAACTATATGGATTATTGATATTCCCAGTGGTAGAACCATATATAAAAATAAAAGTGGATTATAAAGCTGTATAATAAATCCTGCAAGCAAGATAAAAGCATATATTTTTTTGAAGTTTTTCACTCTTAACCCATCAGGATTATCTTCAGTTATGTGATGCAGAAACCTTATTGCTGAGGCAAGCAAACCAAAAAGTATTGAAATCGATATAAGAAAATATGTTACTTTTATATTAAACAGAATTGCTGAACCAATTAAAATAAAGGGCCCAAATGATAAAAATGTTGAGAATTCACCAAACCCACGTGTATCGAGCCTGAATGGCGGCAATACATATATCAGGGAAACGAAGACCGCCAGGATTCCTATAACAATAAGGCTATAATCTCTAGATAATGCAATAATATAAAGGCCAAGAATAATAGAAATTAAGGCTGAAATAATGAATGTTTTCCTTATATTTTTTTGGTCAACATGCATTTTATAAACAAGGTAAGGCCCAACGGGAAAAAGAGTGTTGCCATTTACTACCTTTATTCCATGTTGATAATCATAAAAATCCATTGCCAGATTTAATGCCAGCTGCATTGAAAGAACTATTGCAATAAGGAAAACAAAATAAAATAAATTCTTAAAATTGTTGTATGCCCATATAAATATTACAGGTGAAACGGATGTAAAATAAAGAGGAAGTTTAAGACCTTTTACATAATCAGAAAATGAGTACATGCAGGTTCATAAGTGATTAATATAAAACTTTAATTGTCAATATAAAAAATGAATATCTTAAATGTAAATTTCTACTGCCAATGATTTCAGAATTAAATATATTTGAATTCCAGAAATAATTATGGCATGAAGAATTTTTGTCCAGTGCGATAATGCATCATTCTCCCATTCTACTTTTTTCGCATATTTTATCCAGTGCATACATATAATAAATAAATGCCAGGTAAGGAGACCTGTATGGATTGAAATATTCATGCACAGTAAAATCCTGTGGGTTTCCCATGGACATATAATATATAAGATCTGAAGTTTGAAGGTATCGCCAGATATCTTTGTTATCTGTATTTATACATTGCTTCAAACGGTTAAATGCATCATTCTGCATTTCATTTCCAAGCCATGCACTTAAATCCCTTCTGGTATCCGCCCATGATATGGTTTTATCAATGCTTACAGTTCCCATTGAAGGGATTCTGTTTTCTACTTCCCTGATATTTAATGTATTGATTCCAGAATCTCTCATGTATTTTGCCAGGTATTTAAGGAATTCAAATATGCCTGTTTCTTTTCGCTGATGTTCACCAAACGTTTCATAATCCATATAAAGGTTCATTATATCTCCATGAGACTTTTTAATCCATTCCAGATATTTATCTGCCGTAAGAGGATATTCTTTCCATGCTGTATTGGAAAATCTAAATGATATATTATCGCTCATATAGTAGTTTCTCAGGTACAGATTTATTCCGGAAGGTGCAGTATATCTGTAATTGGGATTATAATTTCGAATAATTTCATCCGTCCCTTCCCCTATAATATTTCTAAATCCCATATTCTTTGCCATTTCAGCAATCCTGTTATTGTAAATTAATTCTGTATTTCTGAATGAAACCGGGGTATAATTAAAAAGGGTTTTCAATAAGTTTACCTGCTTTTTTACCTGGTATTCGAACTCATCTTCATTCCATACTGAAGCCAGTGAATGATAATAGGTTTCACCCATCAGTTCGCACAGGCCAGACTTTACATAATCATCTATAACATCCAGAGTTTTTGGATTGTATTTCATGGCCTGTTCCATAAATGTTCCGGATAATGAAAATGTAGATCTTATTCCGTTTTCCATTAATGTCTTTGTTGCAGGTATATATGCATTTTCCGATATCCTTTTAAAAATTTCCATATTTTTCTCTTCCCAGAATATGTCTTTAGAATTTATTTTATCCTGAACCTTCAATGGTTTGAGGCGGAATGGCTGGTGCAATTCAAAGTAAAAAACTATATTTTCCATACTGTTTTGTACACCTCCATTGTTTTCATTGCTGATTTTTCCCATGTGAATGACATTCCTTCATATCTCCCATATAATGAAAGTGTGTCCATTAAACTCTTATGCTCTATAATGGAAAGCGCATATGAAGACATTACATCTGTATCCCAGTAATCGCATTTCAATGCATTGTTAATTGCTTCTCCAACACCGGTAGTTTTGCTCATTACCACCGGAGTCCCTGAAACCATGGATTCCAGTACAGTTATCCCAAAAGGCTCTGAAACAGCAGGTATTACAAAAACCTCTGATCTTTTATAATATTCTATTGCCTTATAAAAATCAATAAACCCTGTAAAAATTATTTTATCGATAAAATTATGGTCATGTGCATAATTTTTCATATCATCGAGCATATCACCGGTTCCAGCCATGGCGAATTTTACGGTTTTATCATATTGCAGTATTTTATCAGCCATTTCCATAAAGAATTTTGGCCCTTTCTGGCTGGTTATTCTCCCAAAATAAAGTATCTGCTTTTCTTTTTTATATTCCCCTGCATAAGCAGAGGCTTTAACACCGTTATATACAGTTGTTATCTTTTTTGGATCTATATTATATTTTTCAATAAGCACTCTTTTTGTCAGGTTTGAAACGGTAATTACCGCATCAGCATTTTCTGCACCTTCCTTTTCCCTTTTCATTATATCTTCCTGTGGATTGAAATTTGCTGACCTGTCATATTCTGTGCTGTGAAATGTTACAACGAGCGGTATTCCAAATTTTTTCTTTATTTCTATTCCTGACTTCATTGTTATCCAGTCATGGCAGTGAACAACAGATACGCCATCAGGCCTGAAATTTTCAACAACTTTACTGTTATAATCATCAACAGCTTCAGTAAAGTTTGTCACATGGGAATAAGAACCGCCGGCTATTCCCTTTGCAACTTTTATTTTTCTTATATTGAATGGGTAATATGGAAAATAATAGCCAAGGTCTGGCAGGTAGATATCTACAGGAATAATTCTTCCTATAATCGAAAATATATTCGATGTATGTATTCCCAGGCCGCCGGAAAAAGCTGGAGGAAGTTCCCATCCTATTACCGCCACTTTCATTGTTTTTTTCCTTCATTCAAAATTGCTTTGTGTATATCTTCATAATAAGCCCGTATTAATTCTCCATAGCTCCATGCCTGCATTATGCAGCCTTTTGGCCCCTCTGGATCAATGCCATCAAAGATCTCTGGCAGCATTTCCATAGAATACAATGGGGAAAAATATCTGTAAAGTTCACTTCCTGAATAACCATTTCTGACGCATGCCGTAATATATGGGCCAGAAAGCCATGGCCACACAGTGCCATTATGGTATGCCCTGTCCCTGGCATATTGATTTCCAGAATATTTTCCTGCGAATTCATCACTATCTGGAGAAAGTGTTCTCAAACCATATGGCGTAACAAGCTTTTGCCTGGCTTCTTCAAGAAATCTTTTGTCATCCATGAGCGGAAATGGAAGTGAATACGCAAGCAGAAAATTTGGACGAAATGATAAATCTAAAGGGTCTATAACATCTGCTATTTGATTATTAACAATATATCTTTTATTAAATTCATCCTTAAAACCTGAAATAATATCGGCTACTTTGCCATTTATTTTCCTGTTAATTAATCCTGAGAAATACTCAAGTGATTTTAAAGCGTTATACCACAATGCATTTATTTCCACAGGTTTTCCCAGCCTTGGCGTGAATGCTTTATTTCCTGTTTTTGCATCCATCCAGGTCATTTGTGCATTTTTAACAACTATAAATTTATGGTCAAGGGAAAAGTCCTCATTGCCATTTATATATGAATTGACAAGAGATTCCAGCTTACAATATAAGGATGCAATAAAATTTTTGTCATGTGAATATTTATAATATTTGTAAAGGGCATAAATAAACCATAATGATGCATCAGCGGATCTTTGAAACTGTTGATTGTATGAATTGTTCGGAATAATGTTTCCTTTCATGCTGTTTGCATATTTTGTTAAAATTTTACGGGCCATTTCGAAATTTTTATTTATAAGAATTAAGCCCGGCATAGAAATAAATGTATCACGCGCCCATGGGCCAAACCAGTGGAAGCCGGCGATAAAATCATCTTTTAAAAGGAATGCTGAAGAATTTCTCAACATTCTATTGATATCATGGTCTTTCCTTCTGTTTATTCCTCTCATTTTCAGTTTTTTCATAATTTCAGGAAAAGTTAAATTATTATTTTCTTCTGCTGTGATTATAATATCAAGAGGATTTTCTATATTTTCAGCAGTTATAATTCCCGGCATGTAGAGGTTTTCCATGCTATTTGTGCCTCTTTCTTCCTCAACCGGATACCTGAAATTATAATACCAGTAACTCTTGTTGATAAATTTTCCAAACTTCGAAATTTTTATTTTAAATTTTCCGTCAGTGAAATCATAAGAATCAACGCTTTCATCATATGCAAAGGTTTTATCAGTTCCTTCTAATGTATTGTGGAAATTCCTGAAAGCCAGAAGCGGATAAAAATTTATCTTTTCCGGAATTCTGTTAAGAAATTTATACCGTATTGCAATGGTATCGGAATCAGGATCCATTACAACAGATTTTTTCAATAAATTTCCATCCATATTGAAAGTTACTTCTGGAAAAGGCAGTATGGAATATCCCTGCATATGCGCGTACCCCTCTGGCCATATGGCACCTTCATAATAATTTGTATCAGGCATGTACTGTTTTCCAGAAAAAAACATTTCTTCAGAAATTTTTGAAAGCAGAACATAACGGTTATATGTTTTCGGATCTGACCTTACCAGTAACCCATGATAGGTTCTTGTATTTGCAAATGAAACTGTTGATGAAGAAAATGAACCGCTGGAATTGGTAATCAGCCACTCAGTGTTAAAATCCATATAAAAACAATGTATTTTAGTTAATAAGGTTTTTTAATGCAATCAATTTCACTCCATTTCTATCCTGAAAAACAAAAAATAATTGAATTCATCCTATAATATGATTTTTTTTGCCCGTTATTTCCTATTTTAAAGTGCATTGTTGCAATTATTTTAAAATCTAAACAATGACTCATGTCTTAATCTGCATTCAATAAAATATCCAATTTTCCTGGCATATCTCTGCTCATAATAAGGATAATCCATATAACGTAGCATAATATGTATTAATATTCTATGAAGTTATTAAAATTTAAGAATATTGAAAATAAATGGAATAACAAAAATTAATAATTATTGCAAAAAATAGGAGAGTTTGGGTTTAAAAATTCAATGGCACATAGTAATGATACAAAACGTTTTATCCTGAATATACTATTCTCTTATATGGTAAGGTACCTCCCGCTGGGAAATGGTAAAATGCTTTTAACCTTTGATGAAGATTATAGAATTGTGGATTTTTATTTTTCGAAATATGCGTCTGAAAATCATTCTGCAGGACACCCCTTCAGATATGGCATTTCGGTAGATAACGATTTTAAATGGATCGATAAAAGCCATATCAGGGCCATGGACTATTTTGATCATACCATGGTAAGCACTGTAACTTTTTCATATGGCGGGTTAGAGTTCGAAAACAGGGATTTAGTGGATATTTATGATAATATATACGTAAGGCGCATCAGCGTTTTAAACAGCAGTGAATCAAAAAAGAATTTAAAATTATTTTTCCACCAGAATTTTTACATTTATGGGAATGATATAGGAGATACTGCTGCCTTTTATCCAGAATTTAATGGAATTCTGCATTATAAAGAAAACAGGTATTTCCTTGCATCGACACTGGATCAGAATGGCAATTCCCTTGACCAGTATGCAACAGGAGTTAAAGATATTGGAAATCTTAAAGGAACCTGGAAGGATGCGGAAGATAATAATTTATCAATGAATCCTGTATCAATCGGATCGGTCGATTCGGTTATACGCCATTCCGTTGATATTGAAACAAATAATAAATTCTACTTATATTACTATATCATAGCAGGCGAAAGCTATAAAGACATTGCTAACATTAGAAATCAGATAAACCTTGACTTTTTAACAAAAATTACAAGAAGGGTTGCCAATTACTGGGAACTCTGGTCATCGAAAGTTTCTCCCAATATGGATCCGGAGACCAATGCCATATTCCGTAGATCCCTGTTTATTGTAAGAAGCCATGCAAATTCCCTAGGTTCCATTGCCGCATCCTGCGACAGCGAGATATTGAAATTCAGCCATGATGGATATTACTATATGTGGCCCAGAGATGCATCAATATCCGCATATGCACTGAGCATAGCTGGACATTCACAAACTGCCAGAAAATTCTTTACCTTACTGGCATCATTGATTTCAGAAAAAGGATTCATGCAGCATAAATATAATATGGATGGAAAGCTGGCGAGCAGCTGGCTTCCACACACCATGAATGGAAAGGAAATATATCCAATTCAGGAGGATGAAACTGCACTGGTAATATGGGTGCTCTGGGAATATTTCAGCAAATACAATGACATAGGATTTACAGCACCATTTTATGAAAGCCTGATTATTAAAGCAGCTGATTTTATGGCTGATTTTGTAAATGATGATGGCCTTCCAAGGGAATCATTTGACCTCTGGGAAGAGCGATACGGCATACATGCATATACAGTTGCCACAACTTATGCTGCACTCAAGGCTGCAGCTAATTTCGCAAATGTTTTTGGGGAACAGCAACTTTCAATAAAATATTCTGATGCGGCAGATCGCATGGCAAGGGCATTTGATGATAAATTTTATTCTGAAGAAACTGGAAGGTATGCAAGGGCAATTATAAACGGAAAACCTGATTTTACGATTGACAGCGCCCTATCTTCTATTTTTATGTTCGGCATGAAGAATCCCACTGATTCCAGGGTAAATTCAACAATGGAAGCCATTATGGAAAACTTATGGGTTAACAATGTTGGGGGCATCGCCAGATACCAGAACGATAATTATATGCGAGTTAAGGAAGATAATAAAATACCGGGAAATCCATGGATAATCACAACGCTGTGGATGGCACGTTACTACATGAGAACTGGAGATATGGAAAAAGCATGGTCATTAATAGAATGGGTTAAATCACACAGGCAGATTTCGGGAGTTTTTTCAGAGCAGATAAATCCATACACCGGTGAACCGCAATCTGTTTCGCCTCTTGTCTGGAGCAATGCTGAATTCATCATAACACTTCTAGAATATTCATCATATTCACAAAAATAGAATTTTATATTTAATATAATAAATGATATAATTTATAAGAAACATCAATGTTTTATAATTTGAAGATATTAATAATTATGGGAAAACTTGATAATAAAATAGTACTGATTACAGGATCTTCAAGAGGCCTGGGCAGGGCTATTGCAGTTAAGCTGGCATCGGAAGGGGCAAGAATAGCAATAAATTACAATAAAGATAGAAGATCTGCAGAGGAATTAAGGGAAAAACTTAAAGGTTCAGAAATATTTCAGGCAGATGTTTCTAGCCACAATTCTGTAAAGGCAATGGTAAATGAAATACACAGAAAAATGGGAACAATAGACATATTGGTGAATAATGCAGGGATACTGAGCACATTCTCATGGGACGATTTTGATGATGAAAAGGTTAAAAAAATATTTGACATAAACCTCATGGGAGCTATTTACACAACTAAAGAATGCATTGAAGATTTAAGAAAACAGCACGGAATAATAATAAATATGGCATCCAATGCAGGCGTTGGCACTGCAGCAAAGAATACAACCTTTTATTCAATAACAAAGGCAGGAATTGTTATGCTCACCAAAAGGCTTGCATTTGACCTGATGGATGACCATGTGCGAGTAAATGCAATTGCTCCAGGATGGATCGAATCTGACATGACAATTGGAAACAAGAGTGAAGACGAAATAGGAAAATTAAGGGAATCATTCAGGGCCAGAACAGAGTTAAACATGACCGGGAAACCTGAAAATATAGGAGATGCAGCACTGTTTCTGGCATCATCAGAATCGGAATACATGAATGGCCAGGTTCTTGTTATAGACGGTGGAAGAATAGACAATTTAACACATAGTTTATAATCAAACTAAATATCCAAGAACAAAGCCGATGCCAGGGGATAATACCCATGTCATTATTATTATAAAAAACGGCTTCATATAAATTGCCTTATACTTATAGGATATGCCAACCCCAAAAACGCTGGAAGTAAGTGTCTGCGTATTTGATAATGGAACTGCAAAGAAAGTTGCAATTTCCACAAGCAGTGAAGATACTATAAGAGAGACCAGAGCATTGGAATATCTCATTGAATACATTTCTTCACCAACCCTTTTAATCACGCCGCTGCTCAGGAAAAATGACCCTGCAAATATAGCAACTGCCATTACAGACACTGTCAATAAATTGAAACCTTCTACATTTGCTATGAATCCCAGTGTATTTGCCCCAAGAGTGAATGCAGTCAGAAATGACGCAATTATAATAAGGAATTTCAGCCATATGGCAACATTCCAGACATTTTTAAAATTTCTGTGGAAAATGCCCTTTTCTGCTGCATATGAAACTATTATGGATATTACAGGAGCCATAATCCAGAATGCCACCATAAGCAATACAAATTTTTCATCAATAGCATACCCTATTTTGACATCTATTCCTATTGCAGTTCCTGCAAGTGCCATGGTCAATGATAAGGGAGCTCTCCCAATATTTGCTGCAAGAAAAATCAGAAATGAAACCAGAAATGCATATGTTATGTAAAAATACGAATGGGGCACTAAAGATAAAGCAGCACCGTGAAGCAATCTGCCTTCAATAACAAGCCCAAGGAAAAACCCTGTTGAACCTATTATTATTCCAGCGTATCTGCTAACGATTCTTGATCCTATCAGTGTACCAACAGCTGCGGAAAGATTGTTCCCGGAAACAAGCAATGTTAGCAGAAATGTCAGTATAATGGAAAAAATAAATAAAATCAACTGGTCACCGCAAGCATTATGGTAAAGACAAGATCCGATATATCCTCGCAGTCATCAAGAAGATCGTCAAGCTTGTGTGCCAGTGTGTTTAAATGCTCAAATACCAGGTAAGACATTTTTGTTGAATTCTGGTATGTATAATCTATTACATTGTCCTTAATTTCATCTACCTGTTCTTCTATTGCTTCTATGTTTCTCCTGTCTGCCCTCATTTTTGAGAGATCATTTTCGTTAAGAATTTTATGCACATATTCCAGTGCATTTTTGTTTGCATTCAGAATTGATATAAATTCAAGGTATGAATGATCCCTGACAGCTTTTTCTGAATCGGTCATCGAATATTTAACATTAAATCTATTTATTTCCCTGCTTGTAAAGTATGTTTTATCAAGTATATCATCGCATTTCTCAATTAAACTTAGCATATTATCCATGAGGCTGGAGCTTATGGCACCGCTGGTAACTTCGTGCCTGAAATCTATGTCCATTTCATCTCCCTCTTTCTCTGCGGTTCTTATTAATTCATTATACTTTTCCAGATCAGCAGGTGCGGCCTTTAACATTAATATAAGATTTGAAGAGCTTTCAATTCCCATTACCGGATATTCAGAAAGTCTTGAAAGAAGATTTTTTTCACCAACTACAAGTAGCTTCTTTAAAAAATTATAATTTACCATAGAAACGTATAAAAAATTGGTATAAATACTTTAAAGTTTTATGCCCTTGAAAGCATGCTGAGGGAAGAAATTTCTTTCTCGCTTTCTATTCCCCATTTCTTTACCTTATCTATATCCACACCATTCTTCTTTGCAATTCTCTCAACAACTTTTAGCATTAACTCACCGCCAACACTCAATATTGTCCCGGTTCCAGCCCTTGCAAATATATTTCCATGCGTATCTCTGAATCCATCCCTGGTAGCCATCTTTGCCAAATGCCTGTATGATGCATAATAAACTCCCAGCTGCACAGGATTAAGCATTGAATTAAGGCTCCTGGATTTTATTCTGCCGAGAGGAACATTAACTAATGGTGTAACAGTAAATTCGAATGGCTTTCCTTCAACATATGAATGGCTTAGCTGATTTATCATGGCAATTGAATCCCAGTTATCCTCATCTGTTTCCTCATTCTGCCCTACCTGTATGGTAAATGCTGATCTCCAGTAATACTTTGTTTCGTTGTAAACACCTTCCCATACAATGTCACGGAATGAACCATCAGCACCAATTCTAAGCGGCATTGTCTTATTTGGCATATGCTTCAGTGCAAGTGAATCACTGCCTGTTTCAACTCCAGTCTGAATACCAATCCAGTTGTCAGGGCCTGCTTTTAATATCTCGCTTAAATGTTTAATTAAGTCAGGGAAAGCTGCAGGTATTGAAATTCTTCCATGTGTTGGATTTGAACCTGTTACTCCCTTTATGGACATGACAGTTTTCATCAGATCTACCAGCTCATCTTCATTAGGGGTAAACATTTTTTCATGCTTGTATTCAAATATTTCATCTGAATGAAGCCATGCATGGTCATTGCCACCATTAACATTTACCTCTATTTCCCTTTTAATTCTATCCAGTGGATAATACCTTAAAGGCCTCAATGTAACTTCGCAGAAATCGCAACCAACACCGCAACCTCTCATAACCTCTACCATGCCTTTTGAAGCAGGTTTTACAATTTCCGGTATATCTTCAAGTGCAGGGTATGCCCTTATTCCTGTGCCTCTTCCAATGAAAAGTTCATCGTTTTTAATAATTCTCCTGAAATGGTCATCGTATGTGAGATAGCCTCTTGTAAACATATTTTTATCTATATTGTCAGTTGCAAGCTGCCTGAAAAGTTCCGAAATTATGTCATCAGTTTCTCCAGAAACTACATAATCAAAATTGTATTTTTCTATTTCATCCCTTAATACTGTGAATTCCCAGACTCCAGGGCCACCAATAACTAATTTTGCCTTTTTACCTTTCCTTACCTGGTTAATTCTTTCTATGAGTATATCCCATTCCCTTCTTACCCATGAATCAAGATTGCCACCAAAAAGTGCAGTGTATGACATTGTTGTTGGCCCTATGCCAAGTGGATCCATGGTTGAAACACCGATGATTTCAGTGTCATCTGTAATGAAGTTGGAAAGATAGTCCATATGGGCTACAGCAACATCCTTTCTGGGATTGTCCCTTAGCAATCCCGCCTCAATCTTTCTTATTGCATATGGTGCATACTTTGTCTCACCGTTCGGCAATGCTTCAGGTGCAGGCCCTCTTAAAAATCTGTAAACTCTTGCAGGCACCTTATCTCCTGGTGCACATGGGAGGAAATCCAGCAAAGGAAAATTTCTATAGTCGTAACTCAATGTTGAATCCGAAACCAAAACGTATTTCGTCATATGAAAAATCCTATAGAATTATTGTTTATAAACATTATCATATACTGAATTTTATATATAAATTAGCGTATGAAATTGCTGTAGATGCATGTGTTGGTAATTACATGGGAAAATAACTAAAGAATTATTGACATTATAAAAGCTGAATAAAATTTTTCATTATATAGAAACGAATCTTTCTCAATGCCGGTTATGGAAAATCCATTTCTTTCCAGAATAATTATTGATGGTATATTTTCAGTCAATACCTTTGTATGCAGGCTATGCAATTTCAGCATATCTCGTGCGAAATTAACAGTAAGTTCCAATGCTTTACTTCCGATTCCTTTATTTCTATATTTTTTTCCTATCCAGTAGCCTATGTGTGACCTTGAATTCTCATAATCAATGTCTGACAATCCGATAACTCCTGCAAAATTATTATCATAAAATATATAAAAATCCATTGCAAATATTTCCCCTTCAATTTCTCTGTTCTTTTCAATAAATTCCCTTGCATCTTCTTCCGTGTATGGATAATTAAATCCATGGTTCATAAGATCAAACCCAAGTTCAGAATCATTTGCACATTCTATAAATTCATTGATATGGCCTATTGGGAAATTTGTGGTGATCAATATTTTGCCTGAATTAACTGTATAACCATTCATCCATGCCTTTATATAAATAATATATATTTATTTTAAGTTTTAACATGAAAATAAAATATATCTTATCCCGAATTGAGTTCCTATATAAACATTATAATATAGAAAAGAGAGTTAAAGAAAAAGTGAAGTTGAACGATAAAAAAATAAAATATTTAAAACATAAAAATATTTTTATTGCATTTATAATATGGATTAATGGAAGAATGTGGAATAGACGAGGCAGGCCGCGGCCCTTTAATAGGCCCAATGGTAATGGCAATACTCTGCGGTGAGAGCAAAACATTAAAAACCCTTGGTGTTGCAGATTCAAAAAAATTATCTCCTCAAAGGCGTGAGAGTTTATTTATTAAATTAAAGGATTTTAATTACAATTATGTTGTTATATCTCCTTCTGAAATAGACAAATATGTCATGGGCCAAAGATTGAATGAGCTTGAAGAGCTTTATGCATCGAAACTTGCATCAATGGCCCCTGAAAACCATGTTATATACATTGACAGCTTCGATGTAAATGAAGAAAGGCTGCAAATAAAGCTTGAAAAAAATACAGGCAGAAAAATTATCTGCAGGCATAAAGCAGACGAAATCTATCCCCCTGTATCTGCAGCATCGATAATAGCAAAGGTAACAAGAGACCACGAAATAGAAAAATTGCATGATGAATATGGCGATTTTGGATCTGGATACCCATCAGATTCCAGAACCGTAAATTTTGTTGAAGATGCGTTAAAAAATGGAATAAATATAGATAAAATAGTTCGGCACCAGTGGAAAACCTGGAAAAATATGTTAAATAAAAAACTGAAATACTAAAAAATAATAAATAAGGTATGCCATTCAGTAGTAATGAATGTTACTGCAGTTATCCCCACAATCAATGAAGAGGGTACTATTGGTTCTGTTATTGACGGATTGCTAAAAGCCGTTGAAGGCATTGAAATTATCGTTGTTGATACAAATTCTACAGATAGAACAAGGGAAATTGCCCGGGCAAGGGGAGCAACTGTAATAAATGAAACCAGAAAGGGCTATGGCATAGCATACAAAACCGGATTAAATCTTGCTAAAGGGGACATAATTGTGTGCATGGATGGTGATAATACATATCCAACTGATATAGTAAAACCACTTCTGGATATCTTACAGATGGACGAAATCAATTTTATTTCCTGCGACCGAATGACTCTCAGAACACAGCATAACTATACATCATTGCACTATATAGGTAACAGTGTTTTGAATTTTGCAATGAGAATATTGTTTAAAATTAATTTAAACGATTCACAGAGCGGCATGTGGATTTTTTATAAGGAATTCTATAATAAAATGAAAAACCTCAGCAACGGGATGTCATTTTCCGAGGATATAAAAATTGATGCTGTAAGGCTTGGAAAGCTAATAGAAGTGCCTATAAAATACGGAATAAGGATAAGCAAGCCAAAGCTAAAAACGTGGAATGATGGTTTTATGAATCTTTTCCATCTATTTGTAAAGCGTATTCAGGATTGAGATTTTATAACCTTTTTTGAATAAACTATATCGGGAGGTTTTGCAAATACTATTATCAGCAATCCAGATAAAACTATTATAGCTGAAAGTATGAAATCAAAAGAATAACTGATATCAAATGCTATGAAGCCTGATAAACCTGCACCAATTATTTGGCCAACACCATTTAATGAGTTATAATAGCCAATTACTTTTCCCCGTATGTTGGCAGTGGCCATATTGGAAATGCTTGTAATTTCACTGATGCTGATGAAGCTCCAGAGAGCTCCAAAGACGCCATACATTATGATAAAGAGCAAAAGATAGCCTGCAGTATCAAATACAAAGAATGAAAGTATGCCCATGGCCAGAAAAAGAACTATTCTTATGAATGTAAATATTGAAAGCATCCTGTTTGACCCTATATAATTAATGAATTTTCCCGCAGGTATAAATGTAGCAGCTGAGAATAAGCTATTAAGCAAATACATAATATAAATATCATTTTCGCTTGCATTCATTTTCTTGATGACAAATACAGGATATGGTACAAAAAACAGCTGAAAACCCATCATCAGGATCAGTGTTGTTATTAAATACAGCCTTAAATGATCAGGTATCTTAATTTTATTTTCCTTTCCCGGTATATGAATAATATGCGTTGGGAAATATCTAATTCTTTCAATAACATGCGTGGCAAATATAAACCCAATCTTCTGCCTCTTTATTTGCTTGCTTGGCTCTTTTAAAACAATTATTGAAATAATTCCAGCAGCCAGGTAAAACCCTGCTGCAATGACATAGAGGTCCGGCATTAATTCACGCCCCATGCCTGAAAAGAATGTTAATATCAGAACACCAGCGGCAAGGCCAAGCACTGTTCCAATGGCACTGTAACTGTTGAATTTTCCCATTACCTTTGACCATGACGATTTGTCAGAATTTTCAAGTATGAGCAATGTGGAAACAGGCACACTGGCCATTGCCACTATCTGAAACAGAATAAGCATGGTGATGTAAGAGGGCATAGTATGTACCATTAACACCATAAGAAGGGATAAAAATGCGCCTACAAAACCAATAACAATGAATATTTTTCTTCTTTTTATTTTATCCGAAAGGTTTCCCCAGAATATCAGTGCAGGAACGGACGCAACAGAGGCAATGGAAGAAACAAGGCCCACGTACTCAACGTTGCTTTTCAGGTAAAATACTATAAATAAGGGAATTAAAGGTGTTGTTAATCCCGCAGCAATGTTAGAAAAAATATAGCCAATGAACCATTTATTGTCCGTCAAATCACTTAAGCCACGTAAGTAAATAAATATATATTTATTTTCCGTTTTGGATTAAATATGTGAAAATATTAAAACATAATTTCTGCATAAATGAATAGATAATTATACAATTTAACAATACAAATTAATGGAAAAGTTCACTCCCAGGGAATGGCAGGATGCACTGATAAGCACTGTATCAAAAAACCTGGAGGAAAAGAATAAGGTAGCAATAGAAGCACCTACAGGATCAGGGAAAACCAGTTTTGTTCTATATCTAGCTTTTATAACAGGCAAGAAATTAATATATTTAACCAGAACACATAATGAGTTTACAAGGCTTTATGAGGATAACCAGAAATATTTTAATTTGCCGGTATTATACATGTTTGGGAAAAGCAAACTATGTCCTTTAAAGGAAAGATGGTATGAATCTGAGGATGATGGGCAGAAAAATGTATGCAAGGGCTGCCCATTGAAGGAAAAAACAATAAAGCTCGATTTAAAAAATATACATTCTCCTGAAATTTTTCTTCAGGACATGGAGGAAGATTCTACTGATAAAATCAGAAAGGATGTAAATTCCCGGGCACTTGCAAGGGATACTAAAGGAGAGCTTGTTGCAATAGACAAGGATAAAATGGTTTCATACTGCCCATATTACTCCGCAAGGTCAAGCATGCCTGAGGCACAGGTCATAGCAATGACCTACAATTATTTATTAAATCCATCAATAAGGTTCAATGTCTTTCACGGTACAGAGGGAGAGGAAATGCTGGATCTCAATGATTCTTATATAATTTTTGATGAAGCACATAATCTTGATTCAGTAATAGAAAATTTTGGAAGAAATTTAAGCATAAAAACAGTGGAAAAAGCTTTAGATTCCCTTGTAAAAGAATTTCCACTGGACAAATACAATAACTATGAAAGGGTCGAAGCAAACCTGATTCTTGAAAAGCTTTTAACAAATATGAGCTCTACAAAGCCAACAAATGATTTAAAGGAATTTAAATTCTCCAATGATTTTATATCAAAGATGGAGAACCTTGAATCGATAAACACATTCAGTGAAGAATTTGAAGAACGGAATGAAAAGCGGGCAGTAAAAAAGAGGACAAGAAATTATCTTGAAAATGTTTATAATTTCCTTTATGACTACCAGAGAATTGAAAATGGAAATATATACTCATTTGCCAGCAACACGGAAAAAAAGGATTTAAAACTTAAATTAATGTACTATGATACTTCAAATTACTTTTCATTTTTAAAGGGCAGTGGAGTTATATTCATGTCAGGCACAATGCCTTCAGAAGACCATATTTCCAAGGTATGGAACATGGATGACGTACTTTATTTAAGGGTCGATAGCATATTCAAAAACGCTGGCGGCATAAAAAATTATAACGCTGTCAGGGGTTATACAACGCTTGGAAGATACAGGCAAAATATAGAAGAATGGGCAAATATGCTGAAGAAATATATGGAATTTTCCCTTAATGTATACTCAAAATCAGAGAAAAGCGTTCTTGTTGCAGTGCCATCATACAAAATCCTTTTTGGTGATGATTATACAAAGGTTCCTGGAATTGCAAGTTTTTTGCCGGACAGCATGAGAAGTAAATGCGTATTTGAGAACAAAAGAATTTCATATTCAACTATAGAAAGAATGGCAAATGAAGATAAAATAATGATATTTTCAGTTCATGGGGGAAAGCTGCTGGAAGGCATACAGCTTGTGAGCCACGGTGAGAGCCTTATAAGCGACGTTATAATCGCAGGATTGCCTTTAACGCCATTGGACGATTACAGAAAAGACAAAATAAAATATCTTGAAAGAATATTAAATAAAAATGCATATAATCTTCTTTACTATGAATATGCACTTATAAAAGTAAAGCAGGCTGCAGGCCGTTCTACAAGGTCTCCGGAAGACCATGCAAGCATATGGCTGTGCGATGACCGTTTTCAGGAACCTTTCTGGCAACATAATTTACTGTCAAATGAAAAATAAAAGTTATAAGCTATATTTATATCTATTATCATGGCTGTTGTAATAGAATCAACATTAAAAACAGAAAAATTGGTTAAACCCACGAATCCAGATGCCTCAAATTTTTACTTGCCTGTCAGGTCCCTGAAGTTTTCTGGGAAACTTGGAATCAGCAATGAAATTGAAATGGATGGAAGAATCTTAAAGGTCACAGGAAAAGAGGATTACTTGAATACAGAAGATCTTGCCAACCTTGAAGGCACTGCAGTAAGACTTTATTTAATGCCAGCAGGCTGCGGGCCAAACGATGGTGTTTTCTTTTCTCGGAATGCCTATAAACTGCTCGATTCATATTCTGTAATGCCCGATAAATATGAAATCAGGCTCGAAATCTTTAGCATAGGTGAAAAAACAGTAGAAGAAGATCTGGAAATTAAGCAACAATGAATATGCAAAATCATAAAATATTTATTTGAATGTGTATTGTCATAAATGCAATTCTTGCTTTTCAGGAGTTTTGAAAGGAAAATGTTAAAAGCAAAAATGCAATAACCAGAATAAGCCGCCATAGCTCAGTTGGTAGAGCACTCGGCTGTTAACCGAGCGGTCGTCGGTTCAAGCCCGACTGACGGCGTAAGGGGTTGTAGCTCAGCTAGGTAGAGCGCCTGGCTCATAACCAGGTGGTCGTCGGTTCAAACCCGGCCAGCCCCACTGATTGATTTATCATAACTTATCAAATTCTGAATATTCCATATTTTTGATTTCAAACCTTTATAAGAAGAGTATACCTCTCTATACCATTCATTGTTTATAATATACAAATAATACTTTGCTTTTATCTTTATATTGCCTTTTTAAAGTATGTAGCTAATATAAGAATTTATATTCTCCTTTTATGTCCATGCTTAAGAATTTCTTAGTTTTAATACCAGTTCTGATGCTAAAGATGATAATAGGAAAATAAAATATTCTTTAATCCTAGGAATTCTACAACATGCCACTGAAACTCCATAGAGATATGATTCTAACATTACAACTCTATACCTTTTCTACTCTGAAATACATTTAAATTATCTTTGTTTTAAAGGGAAATTCTCTGATCTGATTTTTTAAGTTTAATTTCCTCTCTGCTGCCTTTAATGTTCCATTCCTGTATGTTTTCCTTCTTTTCTATTTTGCAGAAAAGTATATATTATTTTATTCACTGTTTCTAATTGGCCCTGCATTTTTATTACCTCCTAATCTTGATTATGTAAGACCTTATCAATCTTACAGCAAATTACTTACATTACCATGAAATAATAATAGAGTCATTACCATATTTTATAGCATATATCATAATTAACATGATTATTGACTCCACTGGGAAAAGCATATCTTTCCCTGAATTAATAAGAGCAATAGAGGATTGAATAACTAAGTATTACAATAACATGAAAATTCTTGATCTATCCAAAATATAGTTATAATTTAAAGGATTGGCATTTCATTAAGGGAATGTCTTACATACATAGATAATGTTATATGTTTTTATATAAATATCTTTGAAATCAATGTTATTTTTATTATTGTTTTAAGTTAACTGGATTATTTTTGCAATTATAATTGCTTAACTGTTCCTGATTAGCACGCATGAGTGATTAAAATTAAATTGCAATATAAGCATAATATTTTTGCCAGTATTTAAATTGGGAACAGGTATGTTATATTAATATTACTATTAACATATAAGGCTGCGTATTTAAATATTCTTTAATCATTATTCTAATTAGTATAACGAATTACGGAAGTGAATACAATGATAAGCGTAACTGCATGGGAATGGATAGGAATATTCATAGGAATAGTAATAGGTGGACTTGCTGAAGCATGGGGAATTTCAAACCCGGAAGTCTTGATAAGGCTTGGAAGATGGAAGGATCGTTTGTTTGTAGGATGTATTGCAATAGCTATAGGCGCTGGGGCACTGGCATTATACGGCCTTGCTGCACTTGGAATCGGTTTCCACTGGGGAATAAAGCCTGATTATGTATTCGGCGTTGCACTTGGCGCAGCCATATTTGGAACAGGAATTGCAATATCAGGATATGTTCCGGGGACAATATGGATGGCTCTTGGTGAGGGAAGAAGAGATGCTTTATGGGCACTTTTTGGCGGATTGCTGGGAGCCGCATCATGGACAGTAATATACCAGACATCATTTGGGCAGTGGCTTGTAACATATGATAACTTTGGCCAGATATATTTTGGCGGAAAAGTGGATACAGACCTTACCGTTGGCTTTGGAATTGCAATAGCATGGGCAATAATAATGTTTGGAATATCATACCTTCTTCCAAGGTACAAAGGCGGAAAGAGCTGTGCATATAACTCATTGCACAAACTCACAAAGCTTGATCCTGAAGAAGAAAACCAGTATGTTGAAACAGCAGGAATGCTTCTTTCTGGAGCATCCATGCCCTTAGGCAAAAACAATTTGCCTGAGAAAGTAAATTACCACTGGACTGTTTCATCAAAACTATTCGGCGTTGTAATGATGTCCGTTGGAATAATAATCGGTTTAATGGTTGTTCTTGATATGTTTTTGCACCAGATATTTGGTGAATCAACAACATTTTCATGGATCGTTGCATATTTATGGCTTCCAGCAGGAGTATGGAAATACAGTACTCTTACAGTGCATACTATTGGATGGGAACCTTTCAGTGATATAGGAACATTATTTGGAGCTTTCCTTGCATCAATATTCTTCACAAGAAGATTTCAGTCATTTAACAATGTAATACCACCTTCATGGGAATCCAGATTTGGAAACAGCCAGATTAAAAGGGGAGCCGGAGCATTCTCAGGTGCATATTTAATGTTACTGGGGGCAAGAATGGCAGATGGATGTGCATCAGGCCATATATTAAGCGGTGATCTGCAAATGGCAGTAAGCAGTTTAGAGTTCTTTATAATAGTAATGATATTCCTGCTGCTTGTTTCATATATAATATACAGGAAGGTGAAATAAATGGAAAACAGATTAAACGAAAAGGACGAAATAAAACTCAATGAAGAGAGTAGGGAGAGCAAAGAACCTGAGAAAAAAAGCGAATCTGGTGTAAAGGCATTTATTATTATAATGACCGGAATCATAATAATAACAGCCGCTTTGACATCTGGAACATACAGTGGATATGATCCATCATCATACTCCGTTTCAATAACTGGATTCTTTGTCATAGTAACTATAGTCATGACATCATTGTGGTACAGAACAAAATATAACAATTATGCATACAAACCGAAGAACAAAAAATAAATTTTTTATTTCTTATATATTTTTAATAGTTTTAATGTAGAATGATATTTATGGATAATTTTTTTTATCAATTAATAATAAACTTCTATGTCAGAAAAAAATAAGGGGGCAATCATTGTTTTAATTCGTGTATTTAGAACTGACTGTGAAATTGTCAATTATATCGATTCACACTTAAAAAATACTACAGTCAAAAATTTAAAAATGATGAATGATTTTACTTTGCATTGCCTGATATTTAACAATGGAGATGAAAATACAGATGAAGTTAATGAAATTAAGGCACTGTCTCACAGTTTTTTCAGGGCAGGCAAAAACAGGATGTGGGCAGAATGCAAAAGCTGCACTGCCTGCAATTTCTTTTCAACCTATAATCTTGTTATTCTTGGAAGCATAGTTACCGGGAATAATGCCGTGCTTTATAGAATTCTGCTGCCTGGAAAAATAGAACTTAAAGCTCTTCAGAAAGAACTGGAAAACAATTCAATTAAATATCAAATTGTTGAATATTATTATAAAAATTCCATTGAATTAACTGAAAGAGAAAAATTTGTGATAAATAAGGTCTATGAAAGCAAATATTTTGAAAAGAAAAGATCATCAACATTAACCGATATAGCAAAATCAATAAATATTTCCCCTTCCAGTTTATCGGAGACAATGAGAATTTCATTGAAAAAAATAATTCAAAATTATATTGAGGAAAACTGTGATTAATTTATGCAAAATTAAACAATAAATTAAAGAAATAAAAATAAATTTAAAAGGTTAATATTGTATTTCCTTCTCTGGCTGCGTCAGCAATAACTTTTCCACCAGGTATTTTGTCACAGTCATAGTATAATAATTCCTCTTCTGTTATGTGGTAGTAATCCATTGCAACAGGGCAGGCCATAATTTTTACATTTGCCTTTTTAGCATCATCCAGCTTATTTTTGACAATTAAAGATCTTGGATCATACTTATTTAATGTTTCAATAGAACTACCTATAAATAATAATGTTACACTTTTTGCACCCATTTTTGCACCAAGCCCTGTAGCCACAATAAAAGCTTCATCCAATCTTGTGCTGTCATTTCCACTTATCAATGTTAATAAATAATCTTCTTTTCCCATATTTAAATTATTGCAACATTACGTAAATACATTATCATTAACATGTAAGGTATTGATTTTAAATGCTGTTAATAAACACAATAATAATGAATTAAATTTAGAATTTCCATTCCTTTTCCTGGAAAAATTCCAGCAAATTTACAGAATCTATATTACAGCATTCACGGGCAACTGCAGGTAAATGCCCTTTCTTTTTGGATTCCCCAGTAATTATTTTAACATTATTAATGCCATTGATAGAATGTGCGAGTGCAATGATATATGGGTCTACAACAATTCCAGTTTTACCTCTTAAGATGTTTGGGTATTTATTTGATATTTTTGTTGACAGGTCAAAAATATCGCCATCTGTTTCCCGGAAAATTTTTTTGCCTTTAATCCATGCTTTAACTTCATCATCTTGTTTATCTAATTCATATTTTACCTGAATCGGAGATAAAATGTTTCCAGAAGCAATTTCGCTTTCAAATTTTGTATATAAGCTTTCAAAAATATTTACTGGATATATATGGAACAAATCTATTAATGAGCTTGAATCTATAATGTATATCATACAGATTCCTCAAGCTTTTTAAACGTATTGTATGTGGTCGATAGATAATTTAAAGCTTGTTCTATTGTAATATTTCCTTTTTCATAATTTTCTATAACAGCACGAAGAAATGGAATACCATAGGCTGATTTCTTCAATACCTCCTGAGGAGGGCCCCCTACCCGTGCTTTACTACCTTTCACAATTTTGCTGGAATTGCTGCATTCACTTATATATGCATTATACGTATCCTTATTGATGCGTCTAATACTGTAAAGCCTGTAATATATCATGGAATAGCTGACTTTATATTTCGAGCTGATTGTTTTTACCAGTTTATCAATATCATTAATTTTATTTGTATAATAATCCAGTACATCGCTGCTTAGAAGAAAGTTTGAGGCAAATTCATTGCACCATTTTTCTATTTCATTATTTAATTCTCCTGTTTCTATATTCCTCAGGAGCAGGTGTGCGTATTCGTGGAATAATGTAAATGACCTTGCGTTAATGTCATCTTTTGAATTTACAACTATAATAAAGGGCTTACTGTCAATAAGTGAAAAACCTCTGAAATATTCAGTATCTACCGGTATTTGCATTACCAGCATATTCTTATTTTCCAGTGCACTGCGCCATTTGTTAAATGACTCATATGGTTTTTTCCACGATTTCTGTTCATCGTAGGAATAGAATTTTTTTCTTTCTATTGCAGCAACCTCTGCAGGGTCGCGCTTAATTGAATATTCATCAATTATGGGTTCTATAGATTTTTCTATATTATTATACAGTTCATTTGCTACTTCCTGCAGTTCTTTGATTCTATTAATTTTAACCATTATTTTATAAGTTAAATGTTCACTGTTTATTAATTTCCTGAAAACGTTTGATAGTGGCTTATCTTCTGGAGGCTTATCAAGCATAAATATTAATGGATCTTTTTCCACCATTTTAGCCATTTTTTGCAGCTGTACATATCTTAATTTTATTGTTCCTTTCACTATGCCATCAATAGAACTATTTTTTGCATTTATTTTCTTTGCAAGTTCCTCAAGGGAAATATTGTATGCTTCCATATAGTACTGTATTACTTTTGGATTGGCATTAACTGGGAAAGATTTCATTACATAGAAATATGCAAATGTTATAATAAAGTTTTTATCCACTTAAAATAATAAAAATTTGGCCATGTTGAAATACGGTAAATTTTTTAAAAGTTCCAGTACTGGCAAACATTAAATAGCTCATTTATAAATTTTATTTATCACTTTTAACTGCTCTTTTGAAAATAGCTGCTACACCGGTTGTAACCCATGCAATCACCAATCCAACTCCAACTCCCCTGAAATACGGATCTCCTTTAAAATAACCAATTGAAATGAATACTGCGCTTAAAATCAGTTCCAGCAATATTAATGATGTAAGCAAATGTTCCTGTAAAAGTCTCCTCCTCCAATCCGGCAAGATAATACTTTTTTTCTCCATATTTTTACCTTTTTATATATTT
>NZ_JBBIRC010000021.1:0-25834 GCF_037442045.1 Ferroplasma sp.
ATATTTAATACTATAAATTTATAATCACTATTTGCTAAATTCAAAGGTGACAGTGCGTATAATGGAAATAGTAGATTTTACAGGCCTGAATCATTTAATATAGAATTAGAAATAAATCTTAGGAAGAATGCAATGCGTGGGAGATTCGGAGAAATGAAAGCAGAATGGGTAAATTATTGCAATTTTTATTATTTATAACCTATTTGTAAGGTTCAAGATTATGGAAAGAGGTGAACCGGCATAGGAAGGATTAATTCACATAGAAAAGGGAATTATGGAGAAACAGAAAATGCTAAAAACCTATAATATGAAGATATGAAAAATATCAGATATTTTAGTTATATTATGTAATAAGGAATGGTAGTGAAATAAATATACAAAGTGTTATAAAAATGGTATAAATAATAAAATTCAATGGTAAATAGAAATATATAATGTTATAATAATATAATGCGTGTGATAATAGCTGTGGATTAAAGTGTGTAACTGGAATACTATTTTATAGTATACTCTTATTTCATATTATGGTAGCAAAAAAAATGGATGCAAGTAAAAAGGTATATGGAACATACAGCAACAGGGATTTTAATAAGCCAATAGCGGAATTTCAATTTCCCGAAAATGGAATGGATTCCAGAGCTGCCTATGAGATGATCCACGAAGAATTAAATTTAGATGGCATACCGGAATTAAATCTTGCAACTTTTGTTACAACATATATGGAACCTGAAGCAAAACAGCTTTACATGGAAAATGTACATAAAAATTTCATAGATAGTTTTGAGTATCCTCAGATTAAAAAGGAAGAAACAAGAATTGTAAATATACTTTCAAGGCTTTATAATGCACCTGAGAGCAATAATTTTACGGGAACCTCGACAATAGGTTCTTCAGAAGCTATTATGCTTGCACTGCTGGCACACAAATGGAACTGGAAGGCAAAAATGCAGGCATTGAATAAAAGTATTTCAAAACCAAATATAGTATTTGGTGCAGATACGCATGTTGTTTGGGACAAATTTGCAAAATATTTTGATGTAGAACCTAGGGTTATACCTCTTGATTCAAAAACAATGGTGGCTGATCCAGAAAAACTTGTGGAAAGCGTGGATGAAAATACCATTGCAGTTGGTGCCGTTCTTGGCACAACATTTACAGGAGCATTCGACGATGTTAAGAAAATCAATGCACTTCTTGAAGAATTGAAAGCAACAAAGGGTTTAGATATTCCTATACATGTTGATGCGGCAAGTGCCGGTTTTATCACTCCTTTCATAGAGCCAGATTTTGTGTGGGACTTCAGGTTAAGCCATGTTAAATCAATAAATGTTTCAGGCCATAAATTCGGGCTTGTATATCCAGGCATAGGCTGGCTTCTCTTCAAGGATAGTACTGATCTTCCAGATGATCTTATCTTCTATGTCAATTACCTTGGAAATGATATGCCAACATATACACTTAATTTTTCAAAAAGCGCAGCAAATATAGCACCACAGTATTATAATATAATCAGGCTTGGCAAATCAGGATACCGAAACATTGCCGACAATATGATGTCAAATGCCAGGTATCTTGCAGATGAAATAAAGAAAATACCGAATATGGAAGTTGTGAGCAGTGCTGAACACATACCGGTTGTAACATTCAAGCAAAAAAAAGAATCGGCTTTTACACTCTTTGACCTTTCTGCGGCAATTAGAAGTTTTGGATGGATTGTGCCAGCATATTCACTGCCAGATAATGCCCAGAACACAGTGCTGATGAGGGTTGTTGTACGGGAAAGCTTCAGCCGCGATCTTGCTGAGCTTTTCCTTGAAAACCTGAAACAGGCAATTGACAGTTTAACAGGCAAAAAAATTAAAGGTTCAGATCTATCAAGCAGGAAAGGGCATGCTGTTTCTTGACCTAATTTTTTCTCCTTTTTGATAGTTCATTCATTATATCTGAAAGCTTTATCCCTTCAAATGATAGATATACGAGCAGGTGATAAAATAGATCTGCAGTTTCATAAATGATTCGGTCTTTGCCATGAGCCAGTATTGTTTCCACAGCTTCTTCCCCAACTTTTTTCTTTATATTTTCTTCACCTGACTGGAATAGTTCCGTTGTGTACGAATTTGTTTTGGGTTCTTCTTTTCTTTTGTTAATTAATGATTCTAGTTCAATAATGACTTCCATAGAATAGTCAATGTCACCTTTTTTAACAGCAGTTCCTAATTCCCTGAAACAGCTTTTGGTTCCTAAATGGCATGCACTGCCTTTCTGTTTTACAAGAAATAATAGTGAATCATTATCACAGTCTACCATTACGTCTTTTATTTCCTGTATATTTCCGCTGGCTTCACCTTTCATCCTTATCCGAGCTTTGCTTCTTGAATAGTAGTGCATTAACCCCGTCTCAATGCTTTTATTATATGCCTCCTGATTCATATATCCAAGAGTTAAAACCTCTTTTGTTTCAAATTCCTGTACCACTACCGGAATAATACCGTTAAATTTAAAATTATAATCTGACATTTATACCGTTCTCCTTTAAATACTCCTTTACTTCATTTGGTGTATATTTCCCTTCATGAAATATTGATGCTGCAAGTGCACCGTCTGCACCTGCATTGAACGCATCCAGAAAATCATGTGGAGATCCTGCTCCGCCGGATGCGATCACCGATATATTTACATTATTGGCAATTCTGCTTATAAGTTCTGTATCAAAGCCTTTCTTTGTTCCATCTTTGTTAATGGATGTAATTAACAGTTCCCCAGCGCCAAGGGATTCTGCTTTCTTAGCCCATGACACAGTATCCATTGTTTTTTTCACTGTGCCGCCATTAGTATATACATAATAATTTCCATTACTGTAACCAGAATCTATTGCAATTACGGTATTTGCTGTTCCAATCCTGTCTGAGATTTCTTCTATTATGCCAGGATTCTCCACTGCATATGTATTGATAAAAACCTTATCAGCACCATTTCTAATAATTTTTATCATATCGCCAATATTTTTTAGGCCACCGCCTACTGTAAAGGGTATGTATATTTCCGATGCGACTTTTTCGGCCAGTTCGTATAGAATATTCCTATTTTCATTTGTTGCCCTTATATCCAGAAATACAAGTTCGTCTATGCCTTCCAATTCATAACGCTTTGCAAGATCCACAGGGTCTCCTGAATCGCGCATATTCTCGAAATTTACACCCTTTACAACTCTCCCATTGGCAATATCCAGTGCCCCTATTATTCTTTTTGCAAGCATTTTAATTCACCTTTATTTATATTTCCTGTATACAGAGCCTTTCCAATTATAACGCCATCAAAGCCCAGGCTTTCAACTCTTTTTACATCATCAATAGAATTTACGCCACCGGCATAAATAAAATACCCATCATCCCAGAATTTTTCTATATCACTTATTTTTCCTGTTCCATCGTTATTTATTGAAGTAAATATAAAACGATTTGCAAGGCCCTTAATTTCATTATAAAAATCTTTGTAATTTATTTTTGTTCCACTGTTCCATCCATTGTATTTTATAAATCCATTGTAAGCATCTATGCTTATTGTTATATTTTTATATTTTTCTGATACAGTTTCAAGAATTTTTCTGTCCAGTGATGCAGTGCCAATAATTATGCTGTCTATGCCTGCATTATAGGCTTCCTGAATTGCTTCTGGAGTCCTGAAGCCGCCACCAAGCTGCATAAATGATTTTGCTTTATTTCTTATATTTTTAACAATATCCATATTTGTTGCATTTCCTGTAAAAGCACCGTTTAAATCAACTATATGGAGCTTATTAAATATTTTTGAAAAATTCATTGCATGCTCCAATGGATCGCCATAAACTGTTTTTTTATCAATATTGCCTCTCTCAAGTGAGACGGCCTCTCCGTTGTAAATATCTATAGCAGGATATATATCTATCATTTTAATCCCTTGAAATTTTTTAAAACTTTAATGCCAGCTTCTCCGGATTTTTCAGGGTGAAACTGCACGCCATAAATATTTTCTTTTCGGATTCCAGAGCTAAATATATCTCCATAATCTGATTCCATAACAGTATACTCATTTACAGGAAGATAATACGAATGCATAAAATAAAAGAAGGAATTGTTTGCAATGCCTTTCATAATTTCAGTTTCTTTCTTTATAGATACATTATCCCAGCCCATGTGTGGAGTTTTTACCCCTTTAAATTTTTTAACCGTTCCTTTAAATATTGAAAGGCCTGTACCAATTCCCTCCTCACTGTCTTCATAAAGCATTTCAAGGCCAAGGCAGATTCCCATGTATGGAACTCCGGCTCTGATTCTCTCAATTAATAGTTCTTTAATGGGATCTATTGCCTTTGAAACGTACTGGAAAGATCCAACCCCTGGAAAGATTATTTTGTCCGATCTTTCAAGGACATATGGATCACTGGTAATTATGCCATCCGTAACTTTTTTGATATTTGAAAGGTTTCCTGTATTTATGTCAACAATGGCTATCATAGGGCTCCCTTTGTGCTTCGTGTATATTCAATTTCTTCCAGTGCAATGCCAAAAGATACGCCAAGCGCCTTGAATATGTTTTCTGTTATGTGGTGTGAATTGATCCCACTAAATTTTATTACATGCAGCGTAACTGGCAATGTTCTTGCAAGGGCCCAGAGGAATTCGTATAAAAGGTTTAATTCAAATCCTTCAGCATCCCTAAATTCTACATTGAAATTTATGTATGCCCTTGAAATATCCAGTGAAACCATTATCAATGATTCGTCCATGGGCATTGTTGCACTTCCAAATCTCTTGATGGATTTTCCATTAATTGAAGATGAAATTTCCTGTGCAATGGTAATTCCCAGATCTTCCCAGAGGTGATGCCTTAAATCGTATGAACATTTTATTGTTACATTCCTGCCCATATAGAAAAACAGGGTTTTCATCATATGATCGAGAATCTTTTCACCTGTATCTATAACTGTATTTTTTGTGTCCAGCGTAACCTCTATTTCAGTTTCCTTTGTTTTTCTTATCATGACCTTACCTCCATTGACCTGTAGTGAAGCGGCATTCCTTCGATTCTTGCCAGTTCCATTCCCAGTTCACGATTTCCCATAAAATCTGATTTTGAAACATTTGCAAATGATGTTTTTTTCATAAAATCGTCAACTGTCAGTGCCGATGAGAATCTGGAAGTACCACCTGTTGGCAATAAATGGTTTACACCAAGAAAATAATCGCCTGCAGGAACCGGCGCATAATCTCCCATATATATTGCACCTGCATTTTTTATTTTATTAAATATCTCCATTGGTTCCATTGCCTGTATTTCCATGTGCTCCGGTGCAATTTCATTTGCAGCCGAAATGAGTTCGTTCATATTACTGAAAACCATTATTTTGATTCTGCAGTTGCCTGGAACAGGTGCTTTTCCAGTGGTAAGCAGCCATGCCTTCGATGTTTCGCCGTGCTCCAGCTGTGAATTTAAATCTGCTATTATATATTCATTATTGCAGGTTCCATCTGTTATTACCATTACTTCTGATGGGCCATACAATCCGTCGATTCCAGTAAGGCCATAAACCTGCCTCTTTGCCTCATTGACATATGAATTTCCTGGGCCGAATATTTTATCTACCTTTTTCATCCCAATGCCGTAGGCCATGGAACCGATAGCCTGAACTCCGCCAATTTTATAGACCTCATTAATTCCAAGAAGGTTTGCAATGTAAAGTGTGTATGGATTAATTTTCCCATTGCTTTCCGGTGCAGATGCTATTACAATATCCTTTACTCCTGCTATTTTTGCCGGAGCTCCAATCATCATTACTGTGGAGGGCAAAGGCCTTTTGCCGGGTATGTACATGCCTATCCTTTCTATTGGAGTATATCTTATTCCATATAAAGATCCGTTGAAAAAGCGCATTTTATCGTTATTGTACTGTATAATATGATTTTCGTATATTCGTTTGTAAGTTCTTTCTATTATATTTTTATCGTAATCAGGTATCGAATCCATTGCTTCTTTAAATTCACCTTCTGATACCATGAAAGGTTCTCCAGAGCCGTCGAATTTTTTTGAATATTCTATTACTGCCTCTATTCCACGCAATTTAATATCATTCAATATATTTTTTACATATTCTTCCATTTCCATTCAATTCACCTGCCTTTTCAATAAAATTGTTAATTTCATCGTATTTAATCTTCTGTGATACTCTGTTTATAACCATTATTGCAGAAATATCCATTATTTTCTTAACTTCTATAAGATTATTTTTCCTCATAGTTTCACCAGTCTGCACTATATCCACTATTGCATCTGCAATTCCCGTTTCAGGCGCAAGCTCCAGTGATCCATTTAGTGTTATAATATCGGGATCCATGCCAAGAGTCCAGAAATATTTCCGCGTTATATTTGGGTGCTTTGTTGCTATTCTCAGATCAGCAAAATCGCTGATGCTGTATCTCTTTGGTGCAATCAGGCTAAGCCTGCATTTCCCAAAATTTAACGATAATGGCGTAAATAGTGCAATCTGGCTTTCAGCAAAGGTATCTGAACCACATATTCCAATATCTCCTGCATATTCTGTATATACAGGTACATCTCTTGCCCGTGGCAGTATAATCTCATTATTCCCTTCCCTGAATATTAGCTTTCTGCTGTCATCAATTACTATGCCTATTCCTGCCCTTTTCAAAAACTGAATTGACTCATCCATCAGCCTTCCCTTTGGTATTACAAATTTCATTTTTTCACCCTTTTATAAATATTTTGATCCAGTTTTGATAATGCCCTCAAATCAAGTGAAAAACCACAGCCATTCATATTACCGGTTTTATAGTTGCCTCCTCCACCTAAAAATCCCTGATTGCTATAAATCTCGAATATAAGGCCGTCATAATATTCTGGCTGGCGGACTGTTCCCAGATCAATTATAACTCTAGGATCATTTATTCTCTCAATTATATCATCCAGTTTCTTTATTCCGCTCTTTCTTGTTCTGGTTTCCATGATTTCCAGCAGTTTTTCCCTGTTTTTTATTTCCATATCCTCTATTTGTTGATAATTCCTGTTTCTCACAGCATTTATAAGTTCTGTATTGCCCTGATCTCTGTAGGAATTAAAAATTCCTGCAAGGCTTATGTCTATATTATAATCTTTTAGTCCAAGTGCATCCAAAATTTTAATTGCCATTTCTATAATTTCTACATTTGTTTCATTCTCATCGCCGCCTATTATTTCCAGGCCAGCCTCTATTGATTCATTTAAAAATTCATCAATTTGCTGTGATATGTAATAAATCCTGGCATTTTCCTTTATTCTGTTTATCAGCCTGGTTGTTATATCCGGCTCAAATACATATACGTTATTCCTGAATATAAATCTGAACCCTTTTACTTTATCAGACTTTACATAGGACGGCGGAAATATCTCAATGTATCCAGCATCGCGACTTGATTCCCTTATGCGATAAGCTAGCTCACTTAATTTCCAGTCTACCGCTTTCAAGATAACCACTATTGAATGAATTACTATTTGGCAAACACTGTTCTGTGATTATCCTGTGATGATGTATATGCCCTGCTATATCTAAAAACGCATTATAGCTGGCTGTTTGTTTTACATATACCTCTGTTGCCATAATAGTTTGATTATAATAATATATATAACTATTTTTACAAAAAATTATGTTTTAAACGTTAATTTTTATATTATCTTTGCACCGTAACTGAATAGTTTTTAGTCTGGGCCTGATTGCATTTTATCACCGAATTACAAAATTTATTATAAGTTATACATTAAAATGCATTGAAAATATTATAGTTTTAATGTGCGCCAGGTGGAAATACTATGTCATCAAATTTTCTGTATTTTTCTTCATCGAATCTAAGAAGATCCGGATTTACATTTTGTTCAACAGCCAGATAGTAAGCTAAATAGTAAAGCGGTACAATATTTAAAAGAGCGTTTAAATATTCATCACCAAGATCAGGCAAATAAATGGAATAATCGCCTTCCCCGTTTAATGTAACAGTTTTTGTTCCCACCACTTTACACGCGTTGACTATATCCTGAGTTCTGGATGATACTGTATCACTGTTTATTAATATTAGAAGGGATTTTTCATCAATCAATGATGTGCACCCATGTATAAACTCTTCAAGTTCAATGCCTTCAGCATTTATATGTGTTGCCTCCTTTATTTTTTGTGCAGCCTCCCGGGCCACAGGCTCTTCAGGGCCAGCCCCAAGAACAAATATTCTGTTTACATATGAAATTTTGTGGGCTATTTCCTTCACTTTTAAATCCATTGATGCAATAAGTTCCTTTATTGTGCCTATTATTTTATTAATATCAATATCAAGTTTTGAGTATTTTGATCCTATATACATGGCTGCAATTGCATTGTCAAAAAATGACTTTGTGTTGCACAGTGATTTATCATCGGAATCTATTACTATGCTCTTATTGGATATCTTATCCATGGGTGTTCCGTAATAATGGGTTATTCCTACAATATATGCAAATTTTTTCTGATAGAGCAGTGAATCTATGGTTGATTTTGTTTTACCACTATTTGAAATTCCAACGACAGTACCATAAACCGGCCTGTAGTAATTCAAAAGTTCGAATGACTGAACAAATGCATACTTTTTATTAGTCTTATAGAGGAATCCTGCACCTATCTGAGCTGCATGGTAAGCGGTTCCGTTTCCTGTAAACAGCAATGGTTCTCCTGCAAGAAAGGAATAATCTACATTTTCCATTGTTTTCCGTGTAATATCGAGAGATTTGCCTGTTTCTCTGATCATATCGTACATAAAATATGGGTGCTTAATCCTTTTTTCCGGTACAGTATCTGTCATATTAAGCATAATACTGAAAAGCATATATTTATTGCCATTAATTTTATATCTCAAATTATATGTTTTTTATTAATAATCATCAATATTAATTTAAAAATGCTGCTGGAAAATTATTTGTCAAATAATAAAATTAAAAAATACGTTATATTAAAATAGCATTATGAATTGAAATGATATGGTAGATCCGGATTTTAAACCACTAATCGAGTTGTCTGAAAGCGCAGGAGATGTTACAGAAATTGAACCAGCTATGCTTAGAGAATTTCTTAATGAAAGCTCACTTAATTCCCAGGGGGAGAAAATAGCCATTAAGGAAGTTAAGGATTATAAAATTAAGCTGAATAACAGAACAATAAATGCCAGAATGTACAGTAACAGCAATAGTAAATCTGCACTTATTTATTATCACGGAGGTGGTTTTATTTTTGGAAATATAGAAACTTATGATAATTTCTGCCGTTTCATTGCAAAAGAGTCTGGCATAAAAATCATATCAATTGAATACAGGCTTGCACCGGAAAATAAATTCCCAGATGCCTTCAACGATGCTTTCGACTCATTTAATTACATTAACAAAAACAGAGAAAATTTTGGAATAGAGGGTAAAATAGGTGTTGGTGGTGATAGTGCCGGTGCGAATCTTGCAGCTGCATTATGTTTGAAATGCAAAGATATTAAAACTGAAATGCCGGCTGTGCAGTTATTGTTTTACCCGAACCTGGCTCCTGATAATTTCTCAAGATCATTTTTGGAATATGGAGAAGGTTATGTTATCACAGCTAAAATGATAAGGCATTTTGGGAATCTATATTCTAGAAATATGGAAGACTTTATAAATTCGTATTTTTCACCGATGGTGTCAGATGATCTTTCTGGGCTTCCGCCTGCAATAATGATTACCAATGAATATGATCCTTTGAGGGACCCTGAAGAAGCATATATTAAGAAGCTCAGGGAATCCAGGGTATCGGCAGTGGGAATAAGAGGAATAGGCATGATACATGGTTCCGCTACAGACTTTGAAATTTCGGAAGCTGCAAGAAATATTGTAAAAATGGTTTCAAGATTGTTGCCTGATTATTTATGAAAGTACCATAAAACCATCATCCGTCTTTTTCAATAATCTTGAGTAAATTCCCCATTCAATTAGAATAACTTCCAGGTTATGTGACCCATCCGGATTATTGAATGTTGGAACATCATTTTCATTTAATTTATCTATGATTTCATCCAGCGTGAATGATTCTAAAGAAATTGCAGTTTTAAACGGTTCTATATTTTTTAACGCATCCTTTATGATTTGCTTCCTCTGGTTCATTCCAGATTTTATATATTCTGTGCCCTTTGCCGATATAGATATATCACCGGATTCGGCATTTACAAGGCCGATATTTGATGCAGTATAAACTATTGGCATTAAATCGTCAAGGTCTACTTCCATTTCCTTTTCCAGCTGGTATAAATCTGTTTTTCCGTCGAATATATTATTGAGCACATAAAGCAGGCCTAGAAGATCAGCTATTCTGGCATCAGGGTCTATTACATCCATAGAGTGTATATATAATCTGTGTTTATAATATTAATGTTTTATGGCACGCTTAAAATAGAGAATGCCTGGTTTAAAATATAGAATGATAAGTGATAAATTTGTTTATATTAATTTTTAATGAAATGTGCTTTTTGAATAAAAATAAGTAAAATAATTTGCAATAAATTTATGCAGCATATACACCCTCTTCAGCTACGTATTTTTTCTGTGCAAGGTCCATCATCTTCCTGGTAAATAATACAGAGTAAACAGCCACTATTATTCCAAATATTAAAGATCCCCATGCTGCAAGTGCAAGGTCTCCGCTGGCAGTAGCAAGGTCGATAGTTTTCATTAATCCTGCATGTACTGATAATGAATGTGTTCCATATATATCAGGCCAGTATTCACCGATCATAAGGCCTCCCCATGCGCTGTTTATCGTGGATGATATACCACTTATCAGATACGGAAATGTTGATGGTATTATCACTTTTCTCATCTTTTTGAAATACCCAAGCTTGAGATTTTTAATAATTTCCCAGTATTCAGAAGGCATGGCTTTCACTCCCATCCAGAATGCATAGAAAACATAATAGAATGTGCTGACAAATCCAAGAGAAAGAACATAGAGTTCGTTGGTAAAGCCACCAAATATGCCTAACATGAAAGGCTCTGTAATAATAAAGAGGAATGGGAAATATATGGGCGCTGGGTAGGCGCTTAGAGTCTGTACAATTGGTATTCCGTATTTTTCACCCCTTTTGCTTACTGCAAAATGGTAACCCAGGAATATGGCAATCACCATGGATACGAGAAGTATTGTCCCAACTCTGAGATAATCATAACCGAGGCCCGTTAAAAGAAATGGTGTTTTGCTGAAAAGAAAATACCATTCTGAAGCTTTTACTGAAATTATTAATGACACAACTTCATAAAGTATTCCAGCAAGCATTGTTATTCCAATTGCTGCGTATACGTATTTGTATATTTTCCGTTTCTTCTCCTTTTTTTCGTATGTTTCCTGGTGTTTGTCCCCCTCCCTGTATTTATAGTACCTTGCAAGCCTGGAAAGTGGATTTTTTGAAAGTACGGCAAAAACACGTGCGGTTTCTCTTATATTGAGCCTGCCACGCTTTAGCACAGGAGCATCCGTATCAAGTGTATACCTTCCAACTGCGTATTTGCTGAATTCTCTCAGTATAACAATAATTGCCACTATTACAATTCCAAGAATAAGAAGGGCCATTTCTATGTTAAAGAGCTGCCCATCAGCAACAAACACATCAAGAACTGAACCTATTCCAAAAGTCTGGTATGTATGTATTCCCACTTCAAAAACTTCACTGACCGTTATATAGAAAAATCCATCTGATATGCTTGGAAAAAGATTTGCAGTAATTCTTGGAACTGAAAATGGTATGTAAAGATATCTAAGTTTTGAAAATAAGCCAAAATCTGAATTTTCAACCACTTCAACCATTTCATTGGGAACTGTTTTAAAAGCCTGGTATTCTCCCATCCATATATTCCAGACAACAGCAGTAAAGACAAGGAAATCAGCTGCCAGTTCAACGCCAAGCGAACCGCCTATTCTCTCAACAAATATTATAAGAACCACCGGAAAGAACGTAATAACTGGAACCGATTCGAATATTTCAATTAATATAATATATGTATTTTCAAAGAATTTCGATTTTATTGATGCGTATGCCAGGAACCATCCGGTAATTATGGAAAGTAGTATCAATCCGATTACACGCCCCGCTGTGGCGAGCACAGCCAGTATTATTAATAGTATTGCTTCCATGATTACACCTCATTTCTTTTTCCTCGGCGGAGTCAGATAGCTGTAAAGCATATCCAGATTTGCGTTGAATTCGTCACTTCTTGGGTTTCTGGGCCTTGCCATTGTAACTTCAACTTTTCCAACAACCGTAGCTGGAATATTATTTAATATATAAATTTCATCTGACAGTTCAAGAACTTCTGTAAGATTATGTGATACCATTATAACAGATTTTAACGGTGTCTCACCACTGAAAAGTATATTGTATATATCCTGCCTGAGGCCTTCTGCTGTAAGCTCGTCTAAATGAGCAAATGGCTCATCCATAAGGAATACATATGGATCAGCTGCAAATGCCCTTGCTATTGCAACTCTCTGGCGCATTCCACCGCTCATTTCCTTTGGATATAAATCTTCAAAACCATCAAGGCCAACCCTTGATAAAGACTCCTTAGCTTTTTCTTCCATTTCGTCCTTTGACATATCCTTAGTTTTCATGGAAAGCATGACATTATTCTTTGCATCCATCCATGGAAATGTTACGATTGATTGATGTATTAATGCAACTTCCGGTGTGGGCTCATAAAGAATTTTTCCCATGAGGCGAACTGTTCCTTTATCCGGTTTTAAAAATCCTCCAATAATTCTCAATAGAGTTGATTTGCCAATTCCAGATGGACCTATTATTGCAATAAATTTCCCATTTTCTGCTTTTATGTTTATATTTTCAAATACATCATATCCATTGGAATATGAAAAATATATTCCATCAGCTTCAATAATTGCATTTGTTGCATTTTCATTATTAATTTCTGTTTCCATTATGATTCACCCCGTTATGGTGAAAATACCCCCGATCATAATGGTTATTTAATTGTTATTACATTTGTAATTAATTCACGAGGTTATCTCCATAAAGGTATTAAAATAATATATATAATATTATCCTGAAATCGAATTATAGCATTATGTGAAAAAAATCACTGTTTATTTTTAAAAAAGTGCCACCATCCCGCTTTTTTAACATTGATCTTCTTTTCTTTTTCTTTGTTTCCATTTACCGGTTCCAGAAGTACATCATCGCCCACAAAAATAAATCCAAGGGTAATTTTGTCTATATTTTTATTTACCCAATCACTTTCTCTATATTCCCGGAATTTATCATTGGAAACAATCAGGCAGTTTTTTTCTCTAGCATAATCCAGTATAAATACATCGGCCTTTATTCCGGAAGGCGAAATTATAAGTTTATTATTTGCCACCATCTCATTGAATTTCTCCTTCTCATCTATAAGATAACTAATATTTGCATCGCAAATTGTAATTATGTCCGATGCTTTTAAGTCTTTTAATTTTTCAATAACCTTTAAAATATTCTGCAAAACTGCTTTCTTCTTTTCCTTGCTTTTAAGCCCGTAAAGAGCTACATTGCTACCATCAATTATTACGCTGGCTCCGGAAATTATATTTGCATACATAATAGAAATGGAATGGAAATTAAAGATAAATAGATTGCCTAAAATTATTAGTCTCCAAGGTCTTTTAACTCCTTTTTGGAGAACAGTATTTCCTTTAATTCTTTATCAAGTTCCGGATCATTCCTTCTCAAATATTCCAGAAGCAATGAGAAATGCTCTTTTTCATCATCCCTGTTGTGCCGTATAACATCTTTCAGGGCTGAATCTTTGGTAGCATCCAGCCTTTCATCGTAGAACATTATGGCCTGCATTTCTTCTATTAACGATTGCCTTGCCCTTGACAAGTCAAGTGTCTTTTCATCCAGATTATTTGCAGTTTCATATACTGGCATAATATATACAATACGTTTTAAAATATAAATCTATTGGACTTGCCATTAAGAATTATTATATTTATTAATGGAGAAACAATACAGGAATATGGAAAGTAGGGTAGAAAAGATAATGAGCCTATCAGATAACCTGCCGGAACTGAATGAGCTATTTGAAAAGAATGAGAGCCTGTATTCGTATCTTGGGATTAAAATTATAAAAATTGAAAAAGGATATGTCGAACTTTCACTTCCATACAGTGAAAAAATCACCAGGGCAGGCAATGTTGTGCATGGAGGCATAATGATGACTGCGGTAGATTATGCCGGTGGTATAACTACAATGACCGTCAATGATGGAATTGACCAGGTTACCCAGGAAGTAAAAATTAATTTTCTTGCACCAATGCATAAGGGGCCTTTTCGTATAGAAGGGAGAGTAATAAAACCTGGTAGAACAGCAGTTGTTGTAGAAATAAAATTTTTTGATTCGGAAAACAGTCTCGGAATTATAGCACTGGGAACCTGGTATATAATAAGGGACAGAATAATTAAGAAAAAATGAAAATATTAATTATATTTCCCGAAATATAATTATAGGAGCAGAATATATTATGTATATGAATGGTGTAGAAATAGCATTTCAGCTTAACAATGATAAAGAAGGCAATGTAGTTATGGCACTGGGCAATCTAACAGGAAATTATTTTAAAAATACAGAAAATATGGATATTACATGGAGAATATTTCATGTTACTCTTGACAAAGATAAGTATTATCGAGTGCTTTACAGGGGAAAAGAATTATCAGAATTGCATGTTGAAAACCGGAAAAAAGTGCGCCAGAAATTTGATACATTAAGCAAAAATGATTATGAGACACTGATAAATCAGTATGAAACCGAATCAAGAAACAAAAATTTTGAAAAGATAGGGATTAAGGAATTAACAGAGGAATATGACCTCTGGCAGGACAAACTCTGGAATTATATCTAATCCTTTTTTATTACAGTAATATCAAGGCCGCGCCATTTCAATTTATATCCCATGGCTGGAAGCACACGTTCCGGTATAAGCCCCTGGCTCTCCAGATATTCGAACATTTTTTCAGTTTCTGGATATAGTTTATCCAGTTCTTTCTTTATTGATTCTATAGAGTTTTCATCCAGTTCATTTTTTAATGTTTTCTTTTTTGAATATTTTTCTTCAAGAATAGATTTCAGTGATGGAAAATCAATATCATCATAGAAAACTATTTCCCCTTTAATTTTTTTATCCTTTTGCCTGATAAGATATATGTTTTCCCAGTTGACTTTACCACGAAGATTATTCTTTATTTCATTATCTTTTTTTGCATATGTTTTTCCTGTTATATTTATATATACATCCTGATCTCCTATTTTCATTTTATAATCGGGGAAATAAATATTTCCCTCAATTATTAATGGCTCTGCTCTGGAAACAAAATTATAATTTATATTTTCATTTTTTCTGGATTCAGGGAGATAATATGAAATTGCATCACCGATCTTTAGTTTATAAATCTTTACCGTTTTTTCAAATTTATCCTTTATTTTTATGTCTGCTTCTACCGTCCATTTTTCAAGCATGCTGATTTTATAAATAAGCTGTGCAAATCTGAATCCGTACCGTTCCGGTGAGTCAAACATTTCCAGGGGACCAGTAATCCTTATTGATTGTAGCTCATTCCCTTCTATTTGAGTTGTGTACAGAAGCCCGAGCCTTTTTATGGATGTTACTGTATAACTCCAGTCAGATGATTCTTTAATATATAATACAGTGCACCTCATCATTATTGTTTCAAGCTGCTCAAGATTGTATGCCCTGGCTATTTCTATTGTACTTGCTGAATATGCTTCACGCAGTATGAGTTCACTTTCCTTATCTGCATATATTCCGGAAATAATTTCATCCATGGTTAGGCCATATTTTTTCTCTACAGATTTAAGTATTTTCTGTTTTTCATCTGTATTTACTGGCGGTATTTTTGCTGCTTTAAAAACATCCAGGCGAAGCGCCGGTGCATCAACATTTACAGGTGGTTCAAATAATGAATGCCTGAAGAATAGCAATGAAAGTGCCCGAATAGTTTTAACACTTGATGAGTTTACTTCCAGTTCCTTTAATGCTTTTGATATGGTTTCCCTGTTATGGCCTACATTATTATTAAATGCAGATTTTACACTATCAATGTAATCACTGGTCTCATCAGATAAAAATACTGGGAATACAAGCCCCGTTTTTAATCTACGAACTATCATTAAGTCCGATGGGAACACCTTTTCTCCTCCTCCTTGAAGTACCATATTCTGTTGTGCCTGACGATACCAGTTCGTACAGATAGCTAGCTTTTCCCTCCGATGGCCTGAGTATTCTTCCCAGCCTCTGCCTGAACTGCCTTGTGCTTCCTGAGCCGCTCATAATAATGGCTATTGAAGCATCTGGAACATCCACGCCCTCATCCAGAATTCTTGATGTGGCAAGCACCGTAATTTCTCCAGATTTAAACATCTCCAGATATTTTTTTCTCTCCTGCCCGGATGTCATGTATGTAAGTGCAGGTACGAGAAATTCTCTGGATATTGTATATGCTGTAGAAGTATCTTCTGAAAATATTATTATTTTTTCACCTGCATGCTTGTTGAATAAATATTTAAGGTATTCAATCTTTTTTCCTGCATTAAAAGCAATTTCCCTTGATTTTCTCCATGCCATGAGTGCTTCTTTTCCTTCGGGGCTCCATGATGATGTAATTAAATGCTCAAAATCCATATTGCCATTTAATTTTATATTTCTTTTTCGCAGATATGACAGGAAAATGTTATGATTTTTGTCATATTCTATTTCATCTTCATCACTGAGGTCTATTGGAATTCTGACTATTTTATAATTTGAAATGAAATCATTTAATTCTTCATAGCCAAGTTCAAAAACCTTGCCACCCATATATTTTTCCAGAACCTCATGCAGGCTGTCATCCCTTTCATATGTTGCGGTGAGACCCAGTCGATATGGGGATGCATAATATTTTGCGATCTGCAGATAATTTTCAGATGCCATATGGTGAACTTCATCGGCAATCATAAATTTAAACCTGTTTCCAAGGCTCTCCGCCATTAGATATGCAGAGTCGTATGTGGACACAGAAATGTCTTTGATTTCTTTTTCGCCTCCTCCAATCTGGCCGATATCAATATTTAATAGATCTTTCAGTTTCTGCCTCCACTGTATTATGAGTTCTATTGTAGGTGCCAGGACTATTGTAGGAACTTTCAGCATAGTTATTGCATATATTCCAAGTATTGTTTTTCCTGCTGCGGTTGGAAGCACAATAGAACCGGAATAATTATTTCTGCTCCACATTTCCAGAGATTTTTTCTGATATGGGCGCAATTGTATCTCGGATGAAATATCAAGTTTCTTGTCTGAAAAAACATTATCAATTATGCCCGGTTTTTTTATTATTTCAGAATAACGATATGCCTGAGCTCTGTATTTTTTTATTCTTTCGTCATATGAAAATATCCCGGCGTAGTTTTCATCAGATACTATGCTGCCGGCCTTGAAATATATTTCCATGATAAGTATATATGAAATGATTTAATAAGTTTGTCCACTGGTCTCGCCAAAAACTTTGTTTCTGGGAGTGCCTTCAAGTATTGTTTTTCCATAATTTGTGGTGTCTTTAAAAGCTTTCATTTCAACAAAGTTTTTGAATGCATCTTTATCTTTCCACTCTGTATAAATCATATATTCTCTTGGGCAATCGACTTCCTGGTACAGTTTTCCATTCAAAAAACCGGTTTCAGGTTTTTGTTTTAGCATTTGAAGAACGCTGTTAAAAGTTTTTACAAAATCGTCGTTATGACCTTCTTTCACTTTATAGTATAAACCTACGTGAATCATAAAAGCATATTAAAAAACAAGTAATAAATATTTTGGAAAAAAATAAGAAATTAATATTCTCCGCCTGGGGGCATTCCACCCATTCCCCCTGGAGCTCCACCTTTAGATGACCTTGTTGCTATTACATCATCTATCCTCAGGATCATGACAGCTGCTTCTGTTGCTGCTTCCACTGCCTGCTTTCCAACTCTTATTGGTTCTATAACTCCAGTTTTTTCCATGTCCTCTACTTTTCCTGAAAACACGTTTATGCCATATGTTTTGTGACCATTTGCGTGCTCGCTTCTAATTTTTATTAACATATCTATTGGATCAAGCCCTGCATTTTCTGATAGTGCTCTCGGTATTTCTTCAAGTGCATCGGCAAACTTTTCTATTGCAAGCTGCTGCCTGCCGCCGACTTTTGTTGCATAGTTTCTAAGGTCAAAAGCAAGTTCTTCTGCTGTAGACCCCCCGCCTGTAACATATGCTCCATCTTCTATGGCTGCTGCCACAACATGCAGTGAATCTGTAAGTGACCTTTCAATTTCATCTGCAACGTGTTCTGTTCCAGCTCTGATCAGAAGGCTTATAGCTTTTGGATTCTTGCTTCCTGTAACAAAGGTCATATAGTCATCGCTGACTTTTCTTTCTTCCACTTCGGCTGCGGTTCCAAGATCTGAATCTGTAATTTCCTCCAGTGATGATATTATATTTGCCCCGGTAGCCTTTGCAAGTTTGTCTACGTCGCTTTTCTTTACTCTTCTTACTGCATATATGCCTGCTTTTGCAAGGTAATGCTGCGCCATATCATCTATTCCTTTCTGGGTTATTACAACATTTGCACCTGTAGCTTTAATCTTATCAACCATTTCTTTTAAAACATCTTCTTCCTGACCCAGAAATTTCTGTATCATTGAAGGGTCACTAATCTGAAGGTTTGTGTCAAATTCTGGTTTCTTAATTTCAAGTGCAAGGTCAAGCAAAGCAATTTTTGCATTCTTAACGAGCTTTGGCATGTTCGGATGTACCTTTTCCTTATCCAGTATTATACCATCAATTATTTCTGTCTCGTTTATCTCACCGCTGTTCTTCTTAACGGTCTGAAGATTGTCGAAATCTACAAGATATTTTCCATCTCTTTCTTCTGCTATGTTTTTTATTGCTTTATATGATATTTCGGCCAGAAGATCTCCTTCAACAGATGCACTTTTGCTGTTCAACGATGTTTTTGCCATCTTTACAAGAATTTCCTTGTCCTTAATGGAAACGGGTTTCGAAATGCTATCAAGAATCTGGCTTGCTCTTACAGCAGCGGTTTTGTAACCTTCCGTAATAACTGTAGGATGTACATTCTGTTTTATCAGGCCCTCTGCCTGGTCAAGCAATGCGCCTGCTATTATAACTGCAGTTGTTGTTCCATCTCCCACATAGCTGTCCTGTGTTTTTGAAACTTCTACCATCATTTTTGCTGCCGGATGCTCAACATCCATCTCTTTTAATATGGTTACTCCATCGTTTGTAATAACTATATCTCCAAGTGAATCCACAAGCATTTTATCCATTCCCCTTGGTCCAAGTGTGGATCTGATGGATGTGGCTATTGCCTTTGCAGCATCTATATTATCGAACATTGCGTCCTTTCCGCTCTCTCTTTTAGTTCCTTCTTTCAGGATAAATATTGGTTGACCACCGATCATGATTATCAAGTAAGTAAAAATAAACTTCTATATATAGTTTACTATATTAGCTTAAATTATATTATATGATATAAATATATATTATAGAATATATATCTACCAGTATTGCCTGTTTTTTGCAAAATCCGTTTCGGCATTGAGCAGGCGCTTTATCAGATCATCTTCATTCAGATATGAAACTTCCAGTATTCTTGATGCAATTTCCGGGCCAACTCCCCTTGCAGCCATAACCATGATTGCTGTAATTCCATATTCTCTTACCAGATGCGCATTTTTTATCATTCTCTTTCTTGTTTTATCATCTATCTTCTTTGAAATTGATTCTTCATCAAATTTAGAAATGGAAGCAACAAGCCTTGAATGGCAAGCGGGGCATTGTATATCGGTAATATCCTTAATTTTTCTGGTTCTTTTATTCCCGCATGATGTACAGTAAAGTATTACTTCTTCATTCATCAGCCGTTTCCTGATAGATTCAAGTATTGTTTTTGTTGGTTTAAGTGGCATTACCCGTTCTGAATAATGCGATAAAAATATATTTGAGGATTCAGAGATTTGAGCCTTTAATATAAAATTTGATTCCTGAAGATTTTCAAGGTATTCTTTAAGTGTGTTAATATCCATATAATCAAAAATGAGTTTTCTTATTGAATCTTCATATAGAACAGTATCATAATAGGAATCAACTATTTTTTCAAACCTGATCCTTGTTATATCAGCTTCATTTGTAATTACTCCGAATTTTCTCGCTTCGTAAAGGAAAACATTATTGAAAAATCTAGATCTTCTTGCAGAGGATTTAACATAACCATCAAGATTATTCCTATCTATATTCATTATCAAATTTTTTATATCTATAGCCGAAATATTTCTTGAAACCCTGAAATATATGTGATATGGTGAATAATCCATTTCGACACTTTCGCCTGTTATTGAAGTCAGAAGCCCTGAAAGTATCTGGGCAAGTGTAAAATTTCCAAGACTGCCAAGAAGAATTTGAATTATAATTTCAGAGTTATGTGCCTCAATTATGATTTTTTCCAGTGTGGCCATATCGTTTTTATACCATTCTTCCAGAGCTTTTTTGCCTCTGTCATTCAGGAAATCAGGTATTGCTTTTTCTTCCCGGTCTCTTGATACTCGGAAAGCGGCTTCATAAAGTACAGGAATCTCTTCCCCTGTCCAGTGCGGGGCTATTGCTGCTGTTGCAAATGGCTCAACATATATTTTGTCATCATCTATTCTTATTGTTCTCCATGTTGAACCTTTCATAACAAAATAAGAACCGGGAGAAATCTCATTTACAACATACTTTTCATCAAGAGTTCCTATAAATTTCTTATTTATTATGTCAATTACGCGGTAATTCTTTTCACCTGCTATCATGGAAATATTTTCTATAAAATACTTCAAAACTGTATATCTTTTAATAATAAAATTGCCATCAATAATTATTTTTCTTGTTCTTGATAAAAGCTCAAGCACTGAATAATAATCTTCGAATTTTAATGTTTGAAATGGATAAGCAGAAGTAATTATTCTGTACAGATAATTGTAATCAACTTTTCTGGAATAATTTAACTCAAGCATTACTTGATTTGCAACAGTGGACAGTGAATTTTTCCTTATCATTACATTTTCAAGTTCGCCTGATTTGATATTGCCTACTATTGCTTTTGCCTCCTCAAGTTCGATAATATCATTGCATATTACTGTGCCACGTGAAATTTTTGTCAATGAATGCCCTGCCCTTCCAATTCTCTGGATCATTTTATTGATCTGCCTTGGTGAGTTAAACTGTACAACCATATCGGCTGTTCCTACATCTATGCCAAGCTCCAGCGATGATGTGCATATTAATGCTTTTACACGGTTTTCCTTGAAATCAGTTTCAGCAGTTTCCCTGGTTTCACGCGATAATGACCCGTGGTGAACCTCGATATCGGGATCTTTTAGCCAGAGTTTTAATCTAAACGATATATCTTCTGCTACATACCGCCTGTTTACAAAAACTATTGTGCCTTTGTTTTCTTCTACAATGGAATAGATTTTCTTTATTGAACCTGCATACTGCTTATCGCATGCCATAATCTCTGCTGTTTCATCATCGCTTTCTGGGGGAAATATTACCTTTATATCCATTTTTTTATTTATAACAGGTTTTATAATTTTGCATTCCTGTGCTGGGGAAATAAACTTTGCAAGTTCATTCTCATTCCTCGCTGTGGCAGAAAGGCCAACAACCTGAAAATTTCCAGCAAGAACTTTCAATCGTTCCATGGCTATTGCAAACTGGGACCCCCTTTCATTTTGGGCCATTTCATGAACTTCGTCAACTATAACATATTTTATATTTTTCATATGTTCACGGAGCCTTTTTCCCATCATGAGCAGCTGCAATGATTCCGGAGTTGTTATGAGTATCTGTCCTGGATTCTTAGATATTTCATTTTTTTGTGACTGCGATATATCGCTGTGCCTTACCTGTACTTTAATATCAAGTGTTTTGCAATAGTCAAATATCCTGGAGAGCATATCTCTGTTCAATGCCCTCAAAGGTGTTACATAAAGCAATGATACAGGTGCAGGCTTTTCCATATAAATTCTGTTCAAAAGTGGAAGAAGTGCTGCTTCGGTTTTTCCTGAACCTGTTGGAGAAATCAGAAGTGTGTTTATTCCAGACATTATCTCGGGAATTGCAAGTTTCTGTGCCTCTGTTGGTTCTTTAATACCGTTTCTTGCTACACTTTCTTTCAGTGCAGGGTCAAGCAAATCAAAAATATTCTCCTTATGACTGGGCATTATCTTATATAAATAGCAGAATGATATTTAAAATATTTTGATTGAATTGCATTTGCAATTAATATACCTACCATTCTGCCTGAATATTGTAATATTGAAAATTAAATGTAAATCTTGATTCTCATTTAGAGGCTGTTTTCTATGGTATAATTGATGGTATATATCAATGTTGAAATAAAATTAGAAGTTATTAACTGACACACTCTCTCTTAAAGGGTTGGAGTTTCTCCATTTAGCCCTTATCCATCCCGGTCCAGACAGTTTTACGAGAACTTATTGCAGAGTTTTAAGGTGTTTCCAATTCTGAACGTTGCATCTTTAGAGGTTTCAGGTTCCATTTCTATGCTTTATCAAATGGGAGCATGCTCAACCTGGCAAAAAAAGCCTTTTTCAGAACAATTCATTACTGAGGCTCTTTTAATGCATGACTTATTTCCATTCCAGAAGCAATGTCAGAATATATTGCACTGATAGTATAACCATTCATGAAGCACCACTGCTTCATCTGTTCTATCTGGTTCTGCAGATCTGTTTTGCTGTTGATACACGTGCATAGAGAACAGTTTTCCTCTTTATATCCTTATTAAGTATCTTATAAACATCTTCCTCATTGTAGTTGTACCTCTTATTTGGCATAACAGTGTAATGAATTATCCCTGCCTTCGCATAGACATGACGAGTCTTTCTGGATATCTGAAAGAGGCTAAGAACTTCTTCGGCTTTCATGATTGATTACATCTATAATAATAACGCATATAGTTATCGTTATTATTGACTATATTCTTATTTGAGCAATCCAAGAATTATGAAGAGAATATTAAAAAATTAAAGAGAATCAACGGTAATCTTTTACCATAAATATTCGCTAAAATTTATTATCAGGCTGTATTTTTTGGATCAATATTAAAATATCATTATTATAATTATAGCAATATATATCTATTCTATTCAATAATAATTTTTAAACTCACTTGATTATTTGAATATGGAAATAAATAAGCGGTAAAAAACGGCTGGAATATATCTATTATACTGCATGAATGTCATGACCATACCCTAATAATGTGTCAATAAACCGGTATATTTTATTTAGCTATTTGTGGGGAAGATCGTTTACATGATTAACTGTGAGAAGACTGGGTATAGAAATTAACATTGCAAAAAATATAAATTTTTTATAATTGTATTTTATAAAGATTTCAAATGATCTTAGTGAGTTGAAATATTTTCAAGCGGGCGATCATTCGTTTCTTCCCCAAGAGTCATTGTAATAATAAATCCTGCAAGGCCAACTGCAAATAAGAGAAATTCCATGGGGACAATACCGTAAATGGTAACTGTCAGTGGAAATATCACTGCAGATATTATTGCACCAACTCTTGATATGGCAGTTCCTGCACCCATTGCTGTGGTTCTAATCCTTGTCGGAAATAGCTCTGCAACAAAAATTCCGGTTGTTTCTCCAGTTCCCCCGGCATTTGCAAAATAAAATATTGCAAACATTGGGAATAATAAAATTACCGGCGGCTCTGTATGTGCAATTATAAAATAAATCGCAAGTATAAATAATGCAAGTCCCTGAGCCAGAAATGTATAACCCTGCCATTTTTTTCTGCCAAATTTATCTGCAGTAAAAACGAAAACCAGTGTTCCAATAACTCCAATTATGTATAAAAGTAACGTCAGCGTTAAGGATCCGGCATGGCCCGAATATCCAAGTTCAATTAAAACTGTAACCGTATATATTCCAATCCCGTAAAATATTAAATCGTTGAAAAACCATGATGAATATGTGAAAAATGCTCTTTTCTTATAACTGTTATTTTTTACATTTAAATTAGAATATGCATTATTTTTTGTATCCTTTACATTCAATTTCTTTTTAATTTCATCTATTTCCTTCTTTTCATGCTTTTCATCAGCAAATCTTGGGGTTTCATCAATGTTGCGTCTCATTATCAGTACTATTATTGCAGGTATAGCTCCAGCAGCAAGCAGGTATCTCCATGCAATATCTCCAAATGGCAATAACATTAAACCGAGAAAAACTGCAACAGTTCCGCCAATCCACCAGGACATAAGCCCTGTTCCCATTAATTTTCCCCGTACTTTAACAGGGGAGTATTCTCCAATTATTGATAATGTAAGTGCATAATCTGCCCCTATTGCAAGGCCAAGCAAAGTCCTGAATATTATAAGTTCAATAGCATTTGCAGATAAGCCACTCAATATAGCAAAAACTGCAAATATGAGCATATCCCACTGGTATATTTTTTTTCTGCCCTTAATATCTGCAATAAAACCAAAAACAGCGCCACCAATAAGCTGGCCAACAATTGTAGCAACACCTATTATAGTTGCAACATAGATACTTACGTGGAACAAAGGTGTAATAAATATAAGTGCAGGGCCGATAACAAGAAGATCATAACCATCCAGAAAATAACCCATTACAGATAAGAAGGTTATGAAATAATGGTATTTTTCTGGCTTTAAGTTGTCTAAATCTCTTAAAAATGTGTCTTCATTACTCATTAAAAATATATCGGTGATGTCAATATAAATATTTGGATATACTATTAACTCCTTTCTGCATTTATTCAATAAATATTTTAAATAATTAATAATACACCTGTATGTTACTTCCAAAAAAGCTTTTTTTCACAAGGGGAATAGGCAGAGGAGAGACGCAATTGCAATCGTTTGAAAACGCATTAAGAGACGCAGACATAGCTGCTTACAATCTTGTTAGTGTCAGTTCCATTGTTCCGCCATATGCAGATATTGTGGATAAATCAGAGGGCATTAAACTACTGTCATATGGGCAGATACTCTTTACAGTCCTTGCAAGAAATTCTTCCAACGAATTAAACAGAATGATTTCGGCTGCCATAGGAGTTGCTATACCATCAGATAAAAGCAAATGGGGATATTTAAGCGAGCACCACACATTCGGGCAAACGGAAAATGATTCTGGGCATTTCGCCGAAAAACTGGCTGCGGAAATGCTTGCCAGCACCATGGGGCTTGACGACCATTTAAAATGGGAAGATAAAAAGAATGAGTATGTCCTGGACGACAAAATATTGACGACAAAAAATATTGCAGCCACTACTGTTGTACTGAAGCCCGATGAATGGGCTACTGTAGTTGCTGCAGCTGTATTAGTGGTTTAGATGGAACATAGTTTAGAAGCGAAATGGCGGCATGAATGGGAAAAAGAGCACATATTCGAAGCTATTTATGATGAAGAAAAGCCAAAATTTTTTGTTACAGTTCCATGGCCATATACCAATGGATCACTGCATGTCGGCCATGGAAGAACATATACATTAGGCGATATTGTTGCGAGATATAAAAGGCTCACAGGCTACAATGTCCTTTTCCCCATGGGATTCCATGAAAGTGGAACACCAATACTTGCATTTTCAGAACGATTAAGAAATGGTGATAAAGATACATTAAA
>NZ_JBBIRC010000022.1:0-24332 GCF_037442045.1 Ferroplasma sp.
GCACTGATATAGTTGAGGTGGATGGAGAAGAAATGGTTTCTGCAAATAAGGAACTTACCAATGATCTAATATCCATAATCACATCATTCTCTGCAAGATTATACGGACTTAAATCACATAAGATGAAAGACATACTTAAGGCGGTGAAGCCATGACACATCCATGGAAATCTTCCGGTTCCAAAAGAACAGTATGGTGGCATTACGAACCATCGAATCGGATCATGCAATACTTGGAGGATATGCGCAACGCCATCCATGAAGCCCTGATGAAGGCAGAGGAGTTAAGGATAATAAATGGTAAGATTCCATCTCCCATTGATCTCAGGAAAGAAATAAAGCCATGGTTTGACTCCACATATGATTATGCAAGGCACCACATCAATCCGGTATGCAGATCTTCCATAGCAATTCTCAGGTCATTCAGGAAGAACAGAAAGAACAGGAAATACCCAGAGGTCAAGAAGCTCTCAATGAGGCTTGACAGTGAACTGGTGAAGATCTTTGACAGTACTATCAGGATAACCATTAAACCCGGTGAATATGAATACATTCCCATCAATAACAGGAACAGGAAATGGGTAGATTATTCAAAATACAAAATATCAGAAGTGCTCATAACAGATAATATAGTTTCAATATCCTTCTCTATACCTGATGAAAAGACCTATGGAAACAGTATCATCGGTGCTGACCTGAACTTCAATACCATAGACCTCACCACAATCAATCCTGAAGATAATCAGATTACCCATGTGGAGACCATACCCGTGAAAAACATTGCAAAAATCCAGAATAGCTTCTCGAGGAGGAGGCAGAAACTGCAGAAGCATGTGAGGAACCCTGCAAAGCGCAGCAGGAAACTGAAACAGACGAGGGGAAGGCAGAGAAAGAGAATAAAGGATGCAATGCACAAGTTATCTTCAAAGCTGGTGAAGGATAACCCGGATGCATCCTTTGTATTAGAAGACCTGAAAGGTATAAGGAAGAGTGGTGATGATAAGGGAAAGAAATTCAGGACATACCTGAACAGATGGCCATACAGTGAATTCCAGAATATGGTTGAATACAAATCTGAAAGAAAAATAGTATATATTAATCCACGTGGGACCTCATCCGAGTGTCCTGTATGTGGTGATAAATTAAAGCACCCTGCGTGGAAGATATCCAGATGCACAAACTGTGGTCAGGACTACAACAGGGACAGGATTGCATCACTTGCAATAACCCTCCGTGGCCTTGATCTTTGCGGAGAACCGTTCCCCGTGAGTGCGTCAGCCTCTTGGCAGTCCATGAAGAATGAATACCTGTACAACAGGCATACCTGACATGCCTGAAGCAGGAAGGACTGAGACTGCCTACGCTGCGAATGAAGCAGGTGCATAACAATGCACAATGTTTTAAGAACGGCAATATTCTATGTTGCATAATAACTATTCATTCTATATTTTATCAATTAAAATATATTTTTTTTCATTATTCATGTTAGTTTGAATATGTCTATTGTATGGCCCATGACCTGCACTGTTTTAATACATGTCGTGAATTCCACATTAAATATCAATTAGGAATTATAGAATAATCACATAAAAGAGCAATATATTTAATTTATTCACTTTTGTTCCGAAGCCGAAGAAGGAAATCATCATATCCTACTGTTGATTGCTCTGATATTTTCATGTTCTTAACTGTAAGGGCATTTTCTTCTACTTCTTTTTCTCCTATTATTATTGCATAGTCAAAACCGGATGCAGTTTTCATCTGGGACGCCAATTTTCTGTGTGTCATGTCTATGATAGCAATTTTATTTATGCTCCTGATTCTGCTTGCTATTTTTACTATATAATCATCATCACCGGATGAAATGTTGCATATATAGTAAGATTCTTTTTTATCTCTCCTCATCCACAGATCCTGCCTTTTCAAAAGTAACTCAATTACTGCATCCCCTATCGCAAATCCAACTGCAGGTATCTGTTCCTCTATAAATAATTTTGACAGGTCATCATATCGGCCACCGCCAAGTATTGCTCTCAATTCTCCTTTTATATCGAAGGCTTCGAATACCATTCCGGTATAGTATGATAACCCTCTAACTATTGAAAAATCGTAATTTATCTGGCTTTCAGTATACAACTTGATTAAATCAAATGTTTTTTTAATTCTATCAATTCTTGATTTTATATCATCATAATTTTTTACAACTTTTTTAACCCTCTTTTCCAGATTATCTATATCTACCTTTTCTCCCAGAAGTGAAAGGATTTTTTTAATTTCATCATCTTTTGCTCCTATTCCTTCAAAGGAAAGAATAAATGATTTTTTGTCAATCTTTTTAAATTTATCTATAATTGAAAAGGCACCGGAAACATCCTGCACCCCAAGGTCTTTTAATATATACTCCATTAAAAATCTGTCATTAATATTAATTTCATAAATACCTGACAATCCAATGGAATCGAGAATGGTGGAAGCAAGCCCTACAATTTCGGCATCCGTTTCAGCAGAATCGAGCCCAAACATATCGGCATTAAACTGGTAATGTTCCCTAAATCTTCCTTCCTGTGGCTCTTCATATCGCCATACTTTCGGGACCGAATACCATCTAACCGGCTTTGGCAAATCCTTCCTTGCCGTTAATAATCTCATTGTAGATGGTGTAGCCTCTGGAATCATTGTAACCTCCCTGCCACCCTTATCAGTAAATGAAAATGTCTGGTTAACAAGCTCAGTTCCAGATTTAAGCCTGTAAAGATCAAGAGGCTCCAGGCTTGGGAAATCAATTCGCCCGTATCCAAAATTTTCCGCTGCACTGGTTATTTTATTAAGAAAATAGTTTCTAATCTCCATATCATCAGGATAGTGATCCCTGAAACCCTTAATTTTTTCAATTTTCATATTTCGCCTTTGTATTCTTCACCTTCATATATTACGGATTCAATTTTTTTCATTGTTTCTTCATCTATATCATTTGTTGCATGGGCGTAGTGAAAATGTATTCTGATCCTTGGAAATATATCTTCTCTCTTCTCTGCGTGGTTCTCAAATGAGCAATCCCATCCCAAATCCTTACATTTGAAATAATATGTCATATCTACCCTATTAATTTTTAATATAAAAAGAATTATTATTTAATAAGCCATTTACCTGTATGCAAGGAAAAAATATATTAATTACCGGTGGAGCCGGATTTATAGGTTCAAATATGGTGGAAAAACTTCTTCCTGATAACAAAATAACTGTAATAGACAATCTAAATAACCATGTCGGAGACCGTTTCATTAAATCTTTTTCAGGCAATAAAAACTTTCATTTTATCAATGCTGATTTGCTTTCATTTGATTATGGAAAACTTGAGGATATTGATACGGTTATACATTTTGCTGCAAATTCCGATGTCAGGTATGGTTCAGAAGATCCAGTAAAAGATTTCAAAAATAATGTTGTTGTTACAGAAAATATATTAGAATATATGAGAAAAAAGGATGTCATGGATATATTATTTGCATCATCATCTACTGTGTACGGTGAAGCATCAATTATGCCAACTCCAGAGAACTATGGGCCCTACATGCCAATATCATCATACGGCGCTTCAAAGATGTCAAATGAAGGCTTTATAACTGCATATTCGCATTATTACGGAATAAAGGGTTCAATTTTCAGGTTTGCAAACATAGTTGGCAAAAACTCAACACATGGAGTTATATACGATTTCATAAACAAATTATTAAAAGACCCAAAAGAACTTGAAATATTAGGAGACGGAACACAGAGAAAATCATATATGCATGTAATAGACTGTGTAAATTCAATGATATACGTTCATGAGAAATTGAAAAAAACGGACATTATAAACCTTGGAAACCTTGAAACAACATCGGTAAAAACAATAGCAAATTATGTGGTAAAAAGAATGGGATTGAACGATGTAAAATACAATTATACAGGCGGAATAAATGGAAGGGGCTGGAAGGGAGACATAAAAATAACACATTTGGCAATAGATAAATTATTGTCAATGGGCTGGAAGAGCAAATATACCAGCGACGAATCTGTTGATATAGCTGTTCAGGAGACGATAGAACAGCTAAAGAATAAAAATTAGAGCAATATTTTAATAACGATAAAAATATTTAAAATATAATGAAAGAACCCAACAATCTAGAAATACGGATAAGGAACCATATTATTCCATCAATATTTGTTGGAATAACAATATCAGTAACAATTCTTACTCTTTCATTCTTGCATATATATGTTATTCCAATAGCAAAATTCATTGTATTTTCATCTTTTGCATCCAGCTCTTTTCTTTTATTTATGGAGCCAAAAAAGGATTCGTCAAGGATTTCAAAGTTCGTGAAAAGCTACATAATTGCAGGATTGATTGGTATACTGGGATTTTTCATATCAACATACATAGGGATATATTACACAATTGCACTGGTAGAAACTGTAATTTCAATATTGTTGGTTACATTTACTGCAATGCACCCCCCCGCAATGGGTATAGGCGTTGTTTTCATACTTGAACGAGCAAACATTTTTGCTCTTCTATTTCTGTTTTCAGGCATGGTTCTTATAATTTTATTTGATGAATTCCTGAATAAATTCGTTTATGTTGTCAAGGACGAAATTCATAACAAGTAAAAAGAAATGCAGGCTCAAATTTAGTTATAAAATTATATCAGCTAAAAATTTATTTGAACCAGAAAAATCATGATTGGAATATAAAAAATCATACAAATCTATGTTTATGCAAATTCAATAATATAATAGCATGGAGAATTTAATGAATGGACGGTAATTTACTCGGTCAGTAAAATGTAGAAGTCGATTAAAAAAATGTAAAATGTATTTCCGCCGCTGGAATCAATCAGTTAACCATATTGTGGATTTTGGAAAAATTAATTTTATATGGAGAATAAATTCCACGTCTCTCACTGTATATACAACCTGAATTGACTTTATTAATATAAATACCAACTTATAATATAATTATATTACCAATTTTATTCAGAAAAAGACGTAAAACGATAATTATAAATACAAATTTAAAATAATAAATTATGAAAGTTATAATACAAATTTCTGAGAAGGAAAAAATTCCAATGGGAAACGTTGTAGGAAGCCATGTAGCACGGGAAGATGATGTAGAGGCAGTTGAAATAGTCTTTCTTGAAAGTGCAACAATAGCAACAACAAAAATTGATATGATAAAACCGTTATTGGAAAATAAAAAAATAACAGTTATGGCATGCAAAACATCAATGGAAATGAATAACATAAAAAAGGAAGATCTGCTTCCCACAATTTCTCCAACGCCCCAAGGAGGTTTCCTCGAAATATTAAGGAAGGAAAGGGATGGTTATTTGTACATACACGTTTGAATTTAAAACGTTTTAACTATTTTTTTAAATATTATGTAATTTATATCTGATATAAAAATAATAAAAACTTAAATTTCATTATATACTAAACCAGCAATGGAAAAAATACTGGTAAATTGTGCACTTCCCTATGCCAACGGGCCGCTGCATTTAGGACATATAGCGGGAGCCTATCTTGGAGCAGATATATTTGTCAGATTCAACAGAATGCTTGGCAAGAACGTGTTATTTATATCTGGAAGCGATGAATACGGAACACCAATTACAATAAGTGCAGAAAAGGATCATGTATCTCCTCAGTCAATAGCGGATAAATATAATGCAATGCATATAAATTCATTTAACTCACTGGACATAAAATTTGACAAATTTACACGAACAAGTAATCCTGAGCATGAAAAGGATGTTGATGAGTTTTTTATTAATCTGCTTGAGAAGGGATATCTCGTAAAAAGATACATGGTTTCACCATTTTGCACGGAAGCCGGCAAATTCATGCCAGATCGTTATATAGAAGGGCAGTGCCCATATTGCGGATATAAAGAGGCCAGGGGGGATCAGTGCGATAACTGCGGCAGAACGCTGGATCCAATTGAGCTAATAAATCCAGTATGTAAAATGACGGGCACAAAACCAATTTTCAGGGTAACTGATCATTTCTTCCTTGCACTGGACCAGCTTCAGGAAAAACTTTCTGAATATATCGATTCAAAAACTTACTGGAAACCAAATGTTTTAAAATTCACACAAAATTTTATAGCTGAAGGATTGCATCCAAGAGCAATTACAAGAGACCTTGACTGGGGTGTAAAAATACCATTAAAAGGCTATGGTACAAAGAAAGTTTATGTATGGTTTGAAGCACTTATTGGATATATAACTGGTGCGAGAACATATTCCGAGGAAACAGAAAAACCGGAATACTGGAAAGAATTCTGGTATAATAAGAATATTAAATCCTATTATTTTATTGGCAAGGACAATATACCATTTCACACAATTATATGGCCTGCAATGTTGCTTGCACACGGAGAATATAATTTGCCATATAACGTCCCTGCAAATGAATATCTCAATTTTGATGGGGAAAAATTCTCAAAAAGCAGGGGTATAGGGTATACTGTTGATGAAATTCTTAATTTTGTGGATAAAAATTCATTGAGATATTATATAGCTTCAATCCTTCCGGAAACTGGGGATTCAGATTTTTCAATGAAAGAACTCCAGCTTAAAGTAAATTCAGAACTTGTAGACAAGTATGGAAATTATATTTACAGAATGGAAAGTTTCATAGAAAAAAACAATTTATCTCCACATAAGCCGGAATCACTTGATGATAAAGATCTGGAAATAATGAATCTTCTCGAAAATAAATTTAATGAATATTGCAATGAGATCAGTGATGTGCATATTAAAAAAGGAATTTCAATATGGCTTGAACTTGTTATGATAGCAAACAATTATTTCACAGAATCTGCACCATGGAAATTAATAAAGGAAGATAAGGAAAAACTCAATGAAAAACTGTATGTATCATTGAAGATAGGGCAATATCTTACTGTCATGCTGGAGCCATATGTTCCTTCTGCAGCAGAAAACATATGGGAATCCTTTGGAGGCCCAAAAAAATTATGCAATAATACATTTTCAGATCTTTTAAGCATTGATGAATTCAAGGTTAAGAAAGGAAAAATACCTTTTGAGAAAATAGATTTAAGCAATCCAAATATATTTGATATACAGCTTGCAACTATTATTTCTGTTGACGATCATCCCAATGCAGATTCTTTATATGTCATCAAGGTTCACGGAGATAGAATTTACCAGGCTATTTCTGATACTAAAAAATTTTATTCCAGAGACGAACTTAATGGAAAGCATGTACTCATACTCACGAATCTGGAAAAAGCTAAAATAAGGGGAGAGGAATCAGAATGCCTGGTAATGGCAATTAAAACTGAAAATTCGGAAATAATTTTATCAAAGGCAGGGAATGATGGAGATCCAATTACAGTTGGAAACTATCCTTATAATGGTGAATATGTTCTGTCTTTTAACGAGTTCCAAAAATCTGAATTTATAATTTCTGCACACCATATAATGGTAAAACTTGGTGAAAATATCCTGCCTTTGATGCATAATAATGAATACATAGATGTGCCTTTAGAAAATATGGATAAAGTTTCAATAAAATAACTCCATATTTACTACAATATCCGATTAATTATAAAGTTGGAACCTGTTAATAATAAAGTTTTTTTATTTACTCTTCTTAGATTTTGATGGATTTTTCCATAATCCCTTAATTTCGCCTTTTTTCCCATATACGGTATTTCTTTCCCGTATTGCATAATACTTCCCGGTTACAGGGTTCCTTATTCTCTTAACCATAATGTTAGTATATGGCAGTTATATTAATATTTTCCGTATTATTTAAGTGTCAGACAACGTTTAACATTGTATATTGAACCGAATTTACTATATTCCAATATTTTATCAATATTCTATTCTGTCATATTGACACAAATTCGTATTTATAGAAACCTTTATTTATTGTTATTTAATACACCTCTTACTTTAAATGATTTCTATGATGTTGACTAAATTTGAAAAAGCGAGGATTATAGGAGCAAGAGCATTGCAAATTGCAATGGGTGCACCTGTAATTTTGGATGTTTCGCCTGACATGATAGACCCTATAGATATTGCATTATGTGAATTCAATAATGGCGTTATACCTATAACAATTAGAAGAAAATAACCAGCGAAAATTTATATAAATTGTATTTTTTGTAATAATTAAGTTAAATATTTTTATAACAGGAATAAATTTATAATGTTATGCAGATGTTATTATAAATTCTGTAAAGAACGATACCAGGAATTCAAGGAAATAATTAAAGAGCAATTCCAAATATTTTTTTATTTGTATATTAAAGCGATAACAAACAATTAAATCTTTATTCATAATACATTTTTATGTTTACTAGAAGGGGCGATTATGGTGAAACTGATAATGGTTTAAGAGTGCGTATAGGAAAGGATTCTCCAATGGTTGATTTGCAGGGCACTCTTGACGAATTGAATTCATTTATAGGAAATGCACTTATAAACACACAGTGGGAAGATATTAAAAATGATCTAATAAAAGTACAGAACGATGTTTTTCTCATGGGCGAGGATTTAACTGCTGAAAGCCAGCACAGGACAATAAAGGAAGAGGATGTAAAATGGCTGGAGCAGAGAGTTATTGAATACAGAAAAGAAATAGGGAAAATAAAACTTTTTATTATACCTGATGGGAGCCAGGCTGCAGTATCCCTTCATATGGCCAGAACAGTAGCAAGAAGAACTGAAAGGTTATCCGTTTTTGTATCAAAGCTGATGCCGGTAAATAAATATCTTATGATTTATCTTAACAGATTATCTTCAATGCTGTTCATGCAGGCAGTGGCTTCAAATAAAAGATTGGGAATCACCGAGCGCATATGGGATATTAAGCGCGAGTCCTGACCAATTTTTCTTTATTAACTTCTTCAAAAGGGCCAAAATTCTTTGAAAATTCCTTTAAAAGTTTAGACCTTGCCTCTTCTCTTGAAATATTTACATATGATATCACATTGCTGTTCATTCCACATGGATTGATTAATCTGAATCCATCCAGTACCGCATCCGATATATTTAATGCCATTCCATGATATGAAACATAATCATCTATGGCCATTCCAAGTGAAGCAACTTTCGTTTTTATTCCTCCATGGTCTATCCATATGCCAGGTTCACCATAGATCATTGCCTTATATCCACACGATTTTAGCATATCAATATATGATTTTTCAATTTTTTCGAGGAATTTTTTTACCTCCTTCTTTCCATTAATTCTAACATCGAATATGAAATATGCAATTAACTGCCCATCCCCATGATATGTTACATCGCCACCACGGTCAGTTTGAATAACATTTACATTTTTATAATTGTCAGGAACACTTTTTCTGCCTGTTGTATAAACATTGTAATGTTCTAAAAATAGTACAGTGTCTGGAATTTTATTTTCCTTTCTTTCATATACCAGCTTATACTGGAGATCAAGTGCCTCCATGTAATCAATTTTACCAAGGTCCGTCCAGTAATTAGTTTTTCCTTTCTGCAACATCTTTAAGACCTTCCGAAACAGTTGGATGTGGATGTACAGTCAGGAACAAATCATCTATGGAAAGGCCAGCTTCAACTGCCATACTGATTTCTGTTATGAATTCTGATGATCTTGGTGCTGCAACTCCTGCCCCTGTTATTGTTCCATCATCATCATAGTACAGTTTAAAGAAACCATCCTTTTGATTCATTGTTAAAGCCCTTGGATTGGCCATAACAGGTACTTTATTATATTTGTTTCCAGTCTTTCCCGTAAATGCTATTTCAGGATCGGTATAAACAACAAATGGCATTGCGCGGTAATCAACAATAGTATCGTTGCCCATTATATTTTCTGCGGCCACATATCCATCATAAAATGCTTTATGAGCAAGCATTGGCGCACCGGAAACATCGCCTATTGCATATATGTTTTCAATGCTGGTTTTTTTATGTAAATCAGTTTTAATGAATCTTCCATCCATTTCAATTCCAAGTTTTTCTATTCCAGTACCTTCTATATATGGTATTCTTCCAACTGACATGAGAACCGTATCTGCTACTATATCGTCTTTTCCTTCTATGGATACATTATATGTATTATCCTTTTTCACTGAAAGAACTTTACTGTTAGTCATAATATGCACATCGAGCTTTCTCAGTTTTCTATCAACTTCATTTGCAAGGTCTTCTTCTATTTCAGGGAGTATCCTGTCCTTCATTTCTATTATGTAAACTTCTGAACCCAATTTTCTGAAAGCAGTACCCATCTCAATGCCAATATAACCGCCACCAATTATAACCAGCTTTTTCGGTATTTTTTCGATAGCAAGTATTTCCCTGTTATAATAAACATCATCTATTCCCTTTACCTTTACAGGCACAGAACCGGTATCAATAATTATATTTTCTGCAGTATATTCATTTCCATTCACCGTAACCGTATTTTTATCCTTTATTGATCCTGTCCCATAAATTATCCTGGCACCCAGGCTCAAGCATAGTTTTTCGGCACCGCCGGTTATTCTTGAAATCATTGACTCTTTCCATTTCTGCCATTCCTTCATGTCGATTTTGTACTGCATTGAAATTCCAGGCATATCCTGCAGATAATTTATGTTTTCACTTAACTCTATAAGGGCCTTTGATGGTATGCATCCATAATTAAGGCATTCACCACCGAACTTTTCTTTTTCTATTATAAGTACTTTCTTTTTATTCTTTAAAAGATGCAATGCAGAATAGTAACCTCCTGCCCCGGCACCTATGAACGCTGCATCGTAATCCATTCAATCACCTATATACATTAATGGATATTCCAGAACTTCTTTCAATCGTTCCAGATAGCGTGCTGCTTCAGCGCCATCTATCAATCTATGGTCGCATGCAAGGGTTAAATACAGCCCATGTTTTAATTCGCCATTTACAAATCCGGACGTTCTTGTATTTATTTCAAGTATTGCAACTTCAGGATAATTAATTATTGGCGTTGCCATAATTCCGCCTATTGAACCAATGTTTGTAACAGAAAATGTGGAACCCTGGACATCCTGCAAAGCAAGTTTTCCGGATCTTGCCCTCTCGGCCATATCCTTTATTTCTTCAGATATCTGGAATATGTTTTTTGAAGCCACATCCTTTACAACAACTACCGTGAGCCCTGTTGGGGAATCAACAGCAACTCCAATGTTATATTTCTTCTTTATTGTGTAAGTCTTATCATTTTCATTATATATTGCATTCAACTTCGGAAAATCCCTGAAAGCTATGGTTACAGCTTTAACAAAAAATGCAGTAAAACTGATATATTTTTTCTTTGAATACTGTTCTATTGCTTTCTCAATATTTTCTGTATCTATGAAATCTGTTATTGTAAAGTGCGGTATGAGCTGTTTTGATTTCGTCATCTTTTCGAATATTATTTTCCTGATGCCTGTTGGTGTGAACACTTCATCCTCTGTTGATTGTGGTGCTGGCTGTGAAACCGTATTTGCTGCAGGTTTCATAAAGGTATCTATATCTTCTTTTGTTATTCTTCCATCGGATGATGCGGGCTTAACCTTTAAAATATCCACATTCTTTGACCTTGCATATGCTCTCACTGCAGGTGTTGCCTTGATAGATGGTATTTTTTCATCTGTGCTTACAGAAACTTCCTGGTGTGCCTGTACCGGTGCCTTATTTTTCTCAGGCTCTTCCGGGCTGTTAGATTCATCCGGGGAATCGATCTGAACCATTGGTTCACCTATCATCGCTGTTTCTCCCTCCTTAATCAGGATTTTTTCAATTTTGCCAGCAACAGGAGATGGTATTTTAACCGTTATCTTATCTGTCATGACTTCAACAAGTTCATCGTCTTTTTTAATTGAATCTCCCGGTTTTACTGCCCACCTCACTATTTCTCCTTCCTGAATCCCTTCGCCAATAGGCGGTAAACTAACTGTATACATATTCATCACTCATTAATATTTTAATAATTTATTTATAGCAATCATTATTCTCTTCTCATTTGGAACGTAAAATTCTTCCAGTGCAAATGGTATTGGTATATCCAATCCAGTTACCCTCAATATGGGAGCAGCAAGATAATCAACTGCTTTTTCCGAAATTGTTGCGGAAAGCTCTGCACCAACACCGAACATTTTTGGTGCTTCATGGACTATTAACACCTTTCCTGTTTTTTTCACACCTGCAAGTATTGTATCGAGGTCAAATGGATTCAGTGTTCTCAAATCTATTATCTGCGCATTTACATTGTTTTTTTCAACTGTACTTTTAACAAGTGGAACAGCAGGTCCGTATGTGAGTATTGTGAGATCATCGCCTTCTCTAACCACATTTGCCTTTCTAAGATCAATTTTGTAATAATCTTCCGGGACTTCCATTTTTCCAGCATAGTATAATCTCTTTGGCTCAAGGAATATTACCGGGTCATTAAGCTCTATTGATGATAATAATAATCCTTTTGCGTCGTATGGATTTGAAGGAGTTACAACTGTAAGCCCCTGTGTATGTGTGAAATATGCTTCGCCACTTTGTGAATGGTAAGGCCCTCCATGGACACCGCCTCCATACGGAGTTCTCAATACCATTGGAAGTGTGTAATCTCCATTTGTCCTGTACCTCAATTTTGCCATCTGATTAATTATTTGATCCATAGCAGTATAAATAAAGTCCTGGAACTGTATTTCTGGTATTGCTTTTAAGCCAGCCATGGACATTCCTATGCCGAATCCCACAATTCCGAGCTCTGCAAGTGGGGTATCCATAACTCTCTCTTTCCCATATTTGGATAATAAACCATCAGTTACCCTGAATACTCCTCCATCAGTGCCAACATCTTCTCCTAAAAGTATTATAGAATCATCATTTTCCATTGCATTGTTTAAACCACTGTTCAGCGCCTTGACCATTGTCATCTGGCTCATTGTATATCACCTCTTTCCTCCTCTATGTACCACGGATCCTCCTGATAAAGATTGCTTAACATTGTTTCCTTGCTTGGCTTTGGGGCCTTTTCGTATTTGTCAATAAGTTTTGATGTTGTTTCATCAACTTCGTCATTAATATTTTTTATATCATTATCGGTTAATATTTTCATATCCTTCAAAATTTTCTGGCTTACTATCAGAGGATCCTTTTCGCTTCCTTCAGGTACCATATCTGTCCTGTATTTATTTGGGTCATCGGCAGTAGAATGTGGACCCATTCTATATGTCATTGCCTCAATAAGTATCGGGTCTTCCCCTGCATTTTCAAGAGCCTTTCTGGTGGCACGATAAACCTCTATGAAATTTGTGCCATCTATTCTTATTCCAGAAAATCCGTAAGATTCGGCTTTTTTATAAATAGCACCACGGGTTTCTTCATAAGTATTATTAAATTTCTTATCAGTTGTAGGATATGTAGGCACAGATATTGCAAACTGGTTGTTTTCGCAGAAAAATACCATTGGAAGCTGGTAAACACCTGCAAAATTCATTGCAACATGAAAATCAGGCGTTGATGTTGCACCGTCTCCAAAGGTTGTTATCACCGTTCCATTTTCTTTCCTGTATTTTTTTGCATAAGCAATTCCTGTTGCAGAAGTAAGATGCCCGGCAACTGGAGTTATAACAGCCCCTATATTATATTTTTTAAATGAAAAATGGTCTGGCATATCCCTTCCTATTTCGTTATCAGTTTCTGTTGCAAATACCTGGGAAAGTATGGTATCTATTGGGATCCCCATCTGCAGTAGGACACCAAAATCCCTGTAGTACGGGTAAAAGAAATCCTCATTTCTTATTGCCATGCCCAATCCTATATGTATTGCTTCATGTCCCATAAGTGGAATATAAAATGGCAAAAATCCCTGCCTGCTTGCATTCAACATTTTTTTATCAAAAAATCTTTCCATTACAATATTTTTGTATCCTGTTAACAAATCTTCTTTACTAATATCAGTCTCTTCAATCATATTTCCCCCTCATTTTTACATATCCTTCAGCAGCTTTGTATGAAGTTCTCACCAGCGGTCCTGAAGCTACAAATGAAAATCCCATTTTATATCCAGCCTCTTCAAAATACTTGAATCTGGACATTGGTGAGTATTCTTTAACTTCAAGCTGCTTTTTTGTGGGCCTGAGATACTGACCTATGGTAAGTATATCCACACCAGCATTTCTCAGGTCTTTCATAGTTTTTTCCACTTCAATATCAGTTTCACCCAGGCCAACCATAATTGATGATTTGGTGATTATTGAATGATCTTTTTTCTTTATATATTCCAGAACAGCAAGTGTCTGGTTATATCCAGCTCTGGGGTCACGAACCAAAGGCGTAAGCCTTTGCACAGTTTCAATATTGTGGGCTATAACATCTGGCTTTGCAGCTATAATCCTGTCTATGTCTTCATGGTTTCCGCTGAAATCTGGAATTAAAACTTCTATTTTGATTTTAAGTTCCTTTACCATTTTAATTACATTGGCAAAAGCCGACGATCCTTTATCTAGCAGATCATCTCTATCCACTGAAGTAATTACTATATAATCAAGCCCCATAAGCTTTGCAGATTCATATACCTTTTCCGGCTCATCAGGATCAAGCGGAAGCATATTTCCATGAGTTACTGCACAAAATCTGCATCCGCGTGAGCAATTGGAGCCAAGAATCATAAAAGTTGCTGTTCCACTTTCCCAGCATTCACTTACATTAGGGCAGTGTGCTTCTTCGCATACTGTATGAAGCTCTCTGGTTCCAAGAGTATTCTTTATAAACGCATAACGATCGCCGGAAGGTAGATTTACCTTATACGGGACTCTCATCATAGCTCTTCTATCGATAGAAAATATTTAAACTTCACGTTATTAACATTAACAAATTGACGTATGCCATGTTTTCAATACTTTTCAATACAACTGTACACATTTATGGCATCCCTGTTATCTGTTACATCATGAACTCTAAGTATGTCAACGCCATTCTGTTCTAAATATATTGAAGTGGCTATTGTCCCACCAAGTCTGTTTTCTATACTGCTTCCTGTAATTTTGCCTATAAATCCTTTTCTCGATGTTCCAAAAAGTGTGTTAAACCCTATAAAGAATGACCATGGCTGCTTAAGTATGTCCATATTTCCATTAAAATCCTTGGAAAAACCTATGCCAGGATCCATAATTATATTCTCAGGCTTTATGCCTCTTTTAATCATGTTATCTGCCCTTTTATAAAAATACTCGTTTATCTGAAAATATATATCATCATAATGTGTTTGTTCTCCCATGTTTTGCGGGTTTCCTATCATATGCATTACAATGCATTTTACATTGCTGTTCACAGCTATGTCTACCATTCCCGGATCTGAAAATCCTGAAATGTCATTAATATAATCTATATCATAATCCATAGACTTTGAAATTGTGTATAAATGCCTTGAATCAATAGATATCGGTATATCAGATACTGATTTTACATATTCAATTACCCATTTAATTCTGTCAAATTCCTTTTCTGGTTCCACTGGAACGCTGCCTGGCCTTGTGCTTTCTCCCCCTATATCAATAATATCTGGCTTTGAATCGAGCATACTGTCTATTATTTTTCTATCAGCTATTCTGGATCCACTGAAAAATGAATCAGGCGTTGCATTGAGTATTCCCATAATTTTTGACTTTTTATTTTTTAATTTTTTGCCAACATTTTCTGAGAGCTGCTCTTCATAGCCTTCAAAAATATGGTTTTTGATATAAAATTCTTTTAAAGTGCTTTTTTCAAATACTATTGAGTTCCTAGCAAATTTCCTTCCTTCAATTATTACATGGCCATTTTTATCTTCTTTATAAACATCCAGATAACCTTTGCTTCTGCTGGGGAATATTACTTCCATAAATTAATAATATGTATTGCAACTATTAATTTATTTCATTTGCTTTCTGTATACCTCGCTTCTCCAGAGGTTTCACCAAGATCTCTGCGTTTTGTTTCTGGAAGAAGCACAATTGTAACAATAAGACCTGCAAGAGCTATTATTGCAAGCATGCCCATTAAAAAATGCAAACCGGCAATTGATAATATAATAGTATCAGCCAGCGTTCCAATAAACGCCCCTGTTTTTCCTCCTGCAGCGGAAATGCCAGTTCCAAGCCCTCTGGTGGATATTGGAAACACCTCTGGCGGATAAACAAAAGTTGTTACATTCGGCCCGAACATTATGAAAAAATAACTTATTCCATACACTAGAAGAAAATAATCTATAAATTTATATGTTGTAAGGAAGCTAAATACAGATATAATGCCAAATGAAATTGCCATCATGGCAAATCCAAACATTTGAATTGGCTTTCTTCCTATCCTGTCTACTGTAAACGCTGCGAGCCAGTATCCCGGGAAAGCGGCAATTCCGAATATCATTGCAGAATATTCATTTGTAAGTATTATGGCATGTATTCCTGATACTGTAGATGGAACTAAAAATAAAAGTATGCTATTTGACATTATAGAATTTCCATAAAACGCCCAGTCCATAAGGAACCATGCCCCCGCAGTGCCTATAAGGGTAAGAAGAAATTTTCTGTCTTTGAATAATACATACCAGGGAGCATTAACAGTTTCACCTTGCTTAGAGCTCGCACTTATTCCTGTAAAATCCTTTAAATTTTTTGCAGCCTGTTTATAATTGCCTCTGACATCTGCAGTATATCTTGGCGGCTCAGGCATTTTTCTCCGGAAATATATAACTATAATGGCTGGAATAGCACCTATTGCAAGCAAAAGTCTCCAGGTAATGTATGGAGAAATAGAATTTGAAAGAAACGCAAGAGAAATCAAAGGCCCGGCTATAAGCCCAAAGCTTTGCATGGAAAAAACCATGCTTACAAATTTACCCCTGCTCATTGTATTGGAATATTCTGTCATTATTGTTGAGCTGGTGGCATAATCTCCTCCTATGCCTATTCCAAGGAGAAATCTCCAGAAAAGGAGCATAAATATATTGTTTACAGGAGTAAGAAAGGCACTTCCAAGGGCTCCTGCTATCAGTGCTATGAGCTCAAGGCCATATATTGCTTTTCTGCCAGAATAGTCCAGAAGCCTTCCAAACACTATCGAACCAATAACTGCCGCAAGCAATGCTGTGGATGTTATTAACCCCTCATAAAATATACTTATATGCCCCCAACCAGCATATGGCAATAGCAATATTACCACACCTATTATGAAAAGATCGTATGCATCTGTAAAGAAACCAAGCCCTGATATGAATAATACTTTGTAATGGAATTTTGATGTTTTTGCCTGATCCATCGATTTATCAATATCTGAATCCATCAGCTCACTGTATTTACTATGCTTCTAAATATTATAAATATGCACTATATATTATATATAGACTATATAGTTATTTTCAATAAAAAGAAGCGCCTATTAAGATAAATTAATATACTTTATTAGTTATATTATTAAGCAAATAACCTTATAACTCTAGATGCAATAAGGTATGTTAACTTTAATGGTGAACTAATATGGCAATGAGTAGCATGGAAATGGTAAAATTAAGAAACAGGACATATGTAAAAATAGATGAATTATCCAGAGCAATAAGCAATGGTTTGAGCTTGCAGAACAGAAAGATGGCTATTGAAGAATCAGAATCTTCAGCAGAACACATTATTAATTTCTTTGGGTATAATACCCGTGTTATTGACAATATGCTTGAGCCTGAAGATCGAGATGTTTTCTACACCATGGAAGATCTTGGAATACTTGAAACGGAGAGGGAAGAAACAACACTCTTTGATGGCCGTGAATGGCGGATTCATTACTGGCTGCTGAACGTTGCACGTGTTCTGGAACTGTCCGAAATGAATGTCAGTACCAGAACACAACGCGATAGCAGATTCGATATTTACAGTGAAATTCCGGATGAATACTGGAAGCCAGTCGAATAAATAAGGTAGATTAAAAAATGCATATAGCTATTCTTGATAAAGAACGATGCCATCCAAAGAAGTGCAACCACGAATGCCGAAATTACTGTCCGCCTGTTAGAAGTGGTGCAAAAACTATTGAATTTCCGGGGCACTCAGACGACTTCCCAGTTATAACCGAATCATTATGCATAGGTTGCGGAATATGTGTGAACCGATGCCCCTTTGATGCAATTAAAATTGTCAGTATCCCGGATGAACTGAATAGAAATATAGTACATCAATATGGCATTGATTCTTTTCGTTTGTATTCACTTCCAGAACTTGGAACTGGACGGGTAAATGCAATCCTTGGCCAGAACGCCCTTGGAAAGACAACAACAATGAACATACTTTCCGGAATACTTATACCGAATTTCGGGAATCTGGATAAGAAGAACGATAAGGATTATGTAATTGAAAGATTTTCAAAGAGCATAATGGGGCAGTATTTCCGTGACCTTTACAATGGAACAAAAAAAGCAGTTTTGAAAAATCAGTATGTTGATTTAATACCGAGAGTCACAAATGGGACTGTAAGGGGAATTATGAATAACAATAACCATGGAAATATGGATGCCATAATAGATGAACTATCAATGAAAACATCTCTTGACAGGGATGTAAAGGACCTTTCCGGTGGCGAACTTCAAAAACTGGCAATAGGCATTACATTGATGAAGGACGCTGATATATACCTGTTTGATGAAGCATCATCATACCTTGATATAAATGAGCGAATTAGAATATCAGATATTATAAGGGAATTATCAAAGACAAAAATAGTCATGGTTGTTGAGCATGACCTTGCAATTCTGGATAAAATGGCAGATCAGGTAAATCTTGTATATGGCAGCCCGGGTGCATACGGAGTAATCACAAAAGAGAAAAGCACAAATAAGGCCATTAACGAATTCCTTTCCGGGTACATAAGGGAAGAAAATGTAAGGATACGATCCACATCCATAGATTTTACAGTAAAATCCAATAAAAGGACTTCTATAACAACAAGAGTAACATCATGGACTTCAATGACAAAAAATTATAGTGGCTTCAACCTGAATATTGGAGAGGGTTACATTAACAGAGAAGAAATAATCGGTGTTCTAGGCCAGAACGCCATCGGCAAAACAACCTTTGTAAAAATACTTGCAGGCGCAGTTAAACCGGACACCGGATCAGTGGAAAACGAATTGAGAATAGCTTATAAGCCGCAGTATATATCCACAGATTACCATGGTACTGTATATGAGTTGCTGTCAAATTCCCTGAAGGAAAAAATGGAAGATATATTTATAAAAAATGAAATTCTTTCTCCCATGAATATTGAAGAACTCTATGACAAATACATAAATGACCTTTCCGGCGGTGAACTTCAGAGAACATCAATAGCGTTAACACTTTCTACTGAAGCAGACCTTTATTTAATTGATGAGCCATCAGCACATTTGGATTCATCATACAGAATGAACGTTGCTAAAATAATACGCCGTGTAATTGAAAACAATAAAAAAAGTGCAATAGTTGTCGATCATGATATATATCTAATAGATCTTATTTCAGATGCCCTTATAGTTTTTAATGGGATTCAGGGGGTATCAGGCAATTCAAAAGGGCCAATGGAAATGCGTGAAGGAATGAACACGTTCCTTAAAAATCTTGGAATTACATTCAGAAGGGATGAAACAACTAAAAGGCCCAGGATAAATAAATTGAACAGTGCACTTGACAGAGCGCAGAAAAACAATGGAGAATACTATTATTCCAGATAATTTTGATAATGCAAATAATTCTTTATTGGTAAATAATTTCGAAAAATAACATTTAAATAATTAAATATAATTTACTGGCATGGTTCAGGAGAAATGGGTAGCATTATCAAATACAACAATGGGTGTATTGATGGCTACAATAAACATGAGCATTCTTATTATAGCATTACCAGCAATATTTACCGGAATTCATCTCAATCCATTATTGCCTGGATCTTTTGTATATCTTTTATGGATTCTTATGGGATACATGATAGTAACTGCAGTATTGCTTGTTACCATTGGCAGATTATCCGATATGTTTGGAAGGGTAAGGCTTTTTAACCTTGGTTTTTTAATATTCACAATAGGTTCTATACTGCTTTATTTTACTCCGGGAAAGGGCGATGCCGGAGCCCTGGAGCTTATAATATTCAGAATAATACAGGCTGTCGGTGGTTCATTTATCTTTGCAAACAGTTATGCAATAATTACAGATAATTTTAAGAAGGAGGAACGTGGCTTTGCTCTTGGGATAAATGCGATTGCAGCAACGGCAGGCATGAGTATAGGCATTGTAGTAGGCGGTATTCTGGCAACTATTAACTGGAGATACATATTCCTTGTAAGTGTTCCGGTAGGCATTGTAGGAACTGTTTGGTCTTATCTTAAGTTAAAGGAAACATCACCAAAGAAAAAGCAGAGCCTCGATATTCCTGGAAATATTACATTTGCAGGTGGCCTTATAATTCTTTTAATAGGTGTTACATATGGAATTGCTCCATACAAAACCAGTGCAATGGGATGGGGAAACCCCTGGGTAAAAATAGCATTGATAGTTGGTACTGCACTTCTCGTCCTTTTCCCATTTATAGAAAGAAAGATAAAAAACCCCATGTTCAATTTAAGCTTATTCAAAATCAGGGGTTTCGCAGCAGGAAGTTTTGCAGGCATGATATCAGCTATGGGCATGATGGGCTTTATGTTCATGATTATTATTCTTTTCCAGGGAATATGGCTTCCACTGCACGGATATTCTTACGCATCAGTTCCCTTCTGGGCAGGCATATATATGCTCCCGATGACGGTGGCTATGGGTATATTCGGCCCTATAGCCGGAAAATACTCCGATACCCACGGCCAGAGGTGGCTTGCATCACTGGGCCTTATAGTTTCAGGCACTGCGCTTCTGCTTCTTGTGCTGCTTCCCGCTGACTTTATATACATATTCATGGCCATACTATTATTCATGTTCGGAGCAGGAATGGGAATATTTACTGCGCCAAATACATCCGCTGTGATGTCCTCTGTGCCTGCAGATGTTCGTGGATCTGCATCAGGAATGCTTTCCACACTGAGAAATGTAGGAACAACAGCAAGTATGGGAATATTCTTCAGCATACTTATACTTGGCTTAACCACAGATTTGCCAGGCACACTTTCCTCTGCCATATTAACTGCCGGCGGAGGCCATGTACTTGCCAATGAAATGTCCAAACTTCCGCCAACAGAAGCAATATTCGGTGCTTTGCTTGGCATAAACCCTGCTAAAGTCATAATTGAACTGTTGCCATCATCTGTTGTGGCTTCAATTCCACCTTCTGCACTGGCAACTATTACTGCAACAACATGGTTCCCAACAGTATTTGCTCCTGCATTCATGAAATCACTTCACATAGTATTCTATACAGGAGCAGCTATAGTATTTATAGGGGCATTAATATCCATACTACGAGAACCGCTTAGAAAATCAAAGACAGAAAAAGCTGATAAATCAAACACAGCTGAAAAAGCAGAATTGCAGGATAAGGCCGTAAAAATGAAAAGATGATAACATGGAAAAAACATTAACAATATGGTCATTGCTTGATAGCATAATAAGCGAATATGCAGTAAGGATAAAAAACAATCTTTCTGAATCATCATTGAGCCTGACCGATTCAAAAATACTGCATCTTGTAAGCACAGGCCCAAAGAATATGAAGTACCTTGCAGATAGGTTGTCTCTGGCAAAGGGCTGGGTTACAGATATAACAGACGGATTAGAGAGCAAGGGACTGATAAGGCGGGTGCATAGCAAGGAAGATCGGCGTGTAATAAATATAGAAATAACGGAAAATGGAACTAAAACCTATAATAAAATAGAGGAAATGATAAAGAAAATTATAAGTGATTCAATTTCATCGCTTCCAGAAAATGATATAGAAAATCTGTGCGATATACTTGGGAAAATAGATCTTCAATTAAAGGATCATTCGTAAGATATGACAGGTTTGATGAAATCCTTTTTTCCAGAACTGAATAAATTTCCAGTTTCCTCAAGTTTTATAACATGGTCTTCCATTCCTGAATAATCAATAAGTCCTGAACTGATCATATTAATTGCTTTTCTCATTGTATAAGGATTTATAAAATCACCAAATATGGATATTTCCTTGCTGTATATCTTGTTTGAATCAATGCTTACATTTTCTCCTGGAGGATAAACCGAGAAAGCAAAAATCTTGCCAGAGGGAGAAACCATATCAACAGTTTTTGAAAGTATGCTGTTATCGCCAGTAGCTTCTATAATTAAGTCTGCTTTTCCAATTATGGGGCTTTTCATTAAATCATCTATATTTGTATATACTTCATTGGCACCGTATTTATTTGCAAGCTTGTTTCTCACAGGATTCCTTCCCATAACATATACTGGATAATAACCCATGCCCTTAAGAATCTGAAGGAATGTTAATCCTATAAATCCTGTTCCAAGGATTACTGCAGAACCGCCAAGATGGACATCTGTTGTTTCAAATGCATGTATTATGCAGGCAACAGGTTCCGTCATAGCCGCAGCAGCATAACTCATATTATCTGGAATTTTATAAACAATCTTTTCCGGAACAGTTACATATTCGCCATAGCCTCCGGGATAGTTTATGCCAACGCTTCGAATATTTTCACAGAAGTTCTCTTTTCCTTCCTTGCAGTATTCACAGTGACCGCAGGTAATGTTAGGGTCAACAACAACCCTATCTCCGAGTGAAAATGATTTAACATTTTTCCCTGTTTTTGAAACAACTCCGCTCATTTCATGGCCAGGGATTACTGGATATTTAACAGCGAGATGCTTGCCATGGTATGCATGAAAATCTGTGCCGCAAATTCCACAGGCCATTGTCTTAATTTGAATTTCATTTTCTTCTGGCTCCCTGGCTTCTATATCAATAAACTCGAGGTCCTCCGGCTTATTTAGAATAAAGGCTTTCATTATTTACTATTGGCTGATATTTATTATAATTTTCCGTTCTTAAAACATTGTGCATTGTTATGACAATATTCATTCGCAGCGTAGGCAGTCTCAGTCCTTCCCGCTTCAGGCATGTCAGGTATGCCTGATGTACAGGTATTCATCCTTCATGGACTGCCAAGAGGCTGACGCACTCACGGGGAACGGTTCTCCGCAAAGGTCAAGACCACGAAGGGCTATTGCAAGTGATGCGAGCCTGTCCCTGTTGTAGTCCTGACCACAGTTTGTGCATCTGGATATCTTCCACACAGGGTGCTTTAATTTATCACCGCATACAGGACACTCAGATGAGGTCCCCCGTGGATTCACGTATACTGTCTTTCTTTTCGATTTGTATTCAACCATTTTCTGGAATTCAGAATATGGCCTCAGGTATGTCCGGAATTTCTTTCCCTTATCATCACCACTCTTTCTTATACCTTTTAGATCTTCGAATGTAAAGGATGCATCAGGATTATCCTTCACGAGGCTTGCTGAGGTTTTGTGCATTGCATCCTTTATCCTCTTTCTCTGCCTTCCCTTCGTCTGTTTCAGTTTCCTGCTGCGCTTTGCAGGGTTCCTCACGTGTTTCTGCAGTTTCTGCCTCCTCCTCGAGAAGCTATTCTGTATCTTTGCAATGTTTTTCACGGGTATGGTCTCCACATGGGTAATCTGGTTATCTTCAGTAGTGATGGTGGTGAGGTCTATGGTATTGAAGTTCAGGTCAGCACCGATGATACTGTTTCCATATATCTTTTCATCAGGTATGGAGAAGGATATTGAAACTATATTATCTGTTATAAGTACTTCTGATATTTTGTATTTTGAATAATCTACCCATTTTTTATTCATTCTATTTACGGGAATGTATTCATATTCACCGGGCTTAATGGTTATTCTGATGGTACTGTCAACGATCTTCACAAGTTCACTGTCAAGCCTCATTGAGAGCTTCCTGGCCTCTGGGTATTTCCTGTTCTTTCTGTTCTTCCTGAATGACCTGAGAATTGCTATGGAAGATCTGCATACGGGATTGATGTGGTGCCCTGCATAATCATATGTGGAATCAAACCATGGCTTTATTTCTTTCCTGAGATCAATGGGAGATGGAATCTTTCCATTTATTATCCTTAACTCCTCTGCCTTCATTACACCTTCATGTATGGCATTCTTCATGTCCAGTAAGTATTTTATGATACATTATGATGGTTTGTAATGCCACCATACTGATCTTTTGGAACCGGAAGATTTCCATGGATGTGTCATGGCTTCACCGCCTTAAGTATGTCTTTCATCTTCTGTGATTTAAGTCCGTATAATCTTGCAGAGAATGATGTGAT
>NZ_JBBIRC010000023.1:0-24243 GCF_037442045.1 Ferroplasma sp.
ATATATTATAATTATTTGAAAAATAAAATAATGGCTCAAATACTGAATATATAATTATAGATAAAATAAACAATACTCTTCTTTTTTTAGGGCATAATCGAGAATTGACCAGGGCGCTCATTATTCCAGTACTGCCCATGGCAACTGCAGATAAAACCCCAATTTTTATGCTGCTGAACTGCAGATAATATTTCGATATTAATGGTATTGTTGTAAGTATTAAATTATTATTTATCCGTACAGAAAATGTCAGAGACATCAATAATATTACATATAAGATAATCCCATTTTTTGTTCCTGAAAAGAATTTTGGCATTGTTAACTGTATATTTAAAATGGAAATAAAATTTACTTAGTTTTACGAAGTGTAAACCTGATGAATACTGAATAAGCATTATAATAGGATTGTGTCCATTATTTTGTGTATTTATAAACCATATCTATCATTGAACATTTCCCTTATTTTCATGCTTTTTGCGATTATACTTGTGTGCATGATAAATAAAATATTCATAAAATGGTAAAATGAAATTACAGATTTTAGGGCTTTATTTATTTGAAAAAGTAAGAAATATTATAGAATCATAGGGAGAATTTTCCTACATCGTCCAGTATTTTTGGTTTTTTGGCACGGTAATAGAAATACAGGATTACTATAAAAGCAAAGTAAATTCCAGATATATAAGAAGCATAGTTCAGTGGGGGTGCAGGAGCAGGATACACCACGTAGATAATTGCAACAATCAGTGCTATGGTTACTGCCCATGGAATTATAAGATGCTGCACTATCTTTAAAGTTCCTTTTCTTTTATGGTAAAATCCAAGGCCAACACCTGCTATGGCATGATTCGAGAAACTGAATATTGAATTGCTTATAATTAGAAACAGGCTTGCTGTTAATGGGCCAAGTATGAGTCCGGAAACTATAGCTATTGTTATGCTGAGAAGCCCGGTAAATATTACAAGATTTCCAGGCACTTTATGCCTGTTAATCTTTGTGAAAACTTTTGGGAACAGTAAATTATCCCTGGCATATGCATACGATGTTCTTACTGTGCTTGTTTCGAATGCCACTCCAGAGGAATTAAAGCTGTTAATAATGAATAATGCAAATACTGCTGCTATGGCAAGCCCCAAATATTTTGTATAAACATATATTCCAGGATCTGAAAGGCTTGCATAGTTGAACATATTTGTTACTCCATAGGCAACTGATTGGGCGTATGAACTTATTATAATAACAGCTCCTATCATCCCTGCAAGTATTCCAAGAGCAAGAGGTATATTTTTTTTAGGGTTTTTTGTTTCCTCGGCTACTGGAACTACAGAATTTAAGCCACCGAATGTTGCTATTCCAAGTATCATTTCAACACCTATGTCTGTGTAATTGAAATGCACTGCAGCTGCAGTAAATGGAATAAAAGAATTATTTGGGCCGGCAATTACAATCAGAGCTATAGATGTGGCAATAAGAAAGATAAATTCAGCCAGTCCAGTATAAAGAACGTATTTTAATGACAATTTTACACCGAAGAAATTTAATACGGTAGTTTCACCTATTATTATAATTGTTAAAGGAATCCAGATCCATGGATATGCAACAGCCAGGGATGGATCAAGTGCATAAAGGAACGCAGTTAAACCCAGCATGGCAAATCCTGTATAGCCCAACAAATAGTAGTAATAATAGGAAATGCCACCATAAAATGAGAGAAATTTTCCAGTACTTTTAAAGGCTTTTCTGTGGAATGCTGCCCAGGAATATGCTGATGCCACTTCTTTAGACCATTCATAAGTAATAAGCGTCATACCGCAATAAATTATAAAAGCCAGAACTATCACCAGCGTCATTGAAGAACCAACTGCTCCTGCAATTCCAACAAAAAACAGAGCGGTAACCGCAGCCGGGCCATTTGTCCCCAATCCTTGTGCCAGTGCCTGCCACATGCTGAGTGTATGAGTTGCAAGTCCTGATTTTAATTCATTACTTTCCACTAAAATATAACTATAACGTATATAAAAATATATTGCAATATATATGGAATATATGTTATGTTTATTATTTTTATACCATACCGTGAGATTATTATTTTACTTTAGAATCAACCTGAATGGATGTTTACGAGGCAATAAAAAAAAGAAGAGATGTAAGGTCATGGTTTTTAAAAAGGCACATAGAAAGTGCTGTGCTTGGAAGAATATTGAATGCAGGAAATTATGCACCTTCTGTTGGATTATCTCAACCATGGAACTACATTGTGGTAAGAGATATTGAAACAAGAAAAAAGGTAAAAGAAAATGTTGAAGAAAAAAGAATGGATTTCTACAGGTCACTGCCAGATGAGAAAAAAACAAAGTTTAATAATATAAAAATAGAAGGAATACTTGAATCTGATTTGAATATTGCAGTAACATGCGATTTTTCGAGAAAAGGCCCTGATATACTGGGAAGGAAAACAATTCCAGAAACATCTGAATACAGCGTTGTCTTATCGGTAGAAAATATGTGGCTTGCCGCAATATCAGAAGGCATAGGAATAGGCTGGATAAGCTTCATTGATCCGGAAAGTGTGAAAAGAATTCTTGGCATACCTGAAGAAATTAAACTCATAGCGTATTTAGCTGTGGGCTATATTTCAGAGAATCATGATACACCAGAGCTTGAAGAAAAAGGCTGGGAAAAAAGAGACAATTTATCCAATTTTGTATACATGGACAAATGGGGAGAAAAGCCTGATAAAAACATGATGGTATCATTATATAATTCAAAATTTTAAATTGAAGTAATCATAAAGGATGCGGTATGTAAGACCAAAAATTATGTAATTGCCATACTTATAAGTTTCATTTTCTTTTATTAAATCTTTTTCAGACACCCAGAAATACTCTGAAACTTCACTATCTGCATGCACATCTGAAGCATCTGTATTGCACTTAAATGCTGCAACACTGACCTTTCCATTTAACGTATGGTAAATTCCCAAAAATTTATCGATATTAATTAAAATTCCAACCTCCTCTTCCGTTTCCCTTATTGCTGTATTCTCACAGGTTTCCTTGTTTTCCCTGTGGCCGCCCGGAAGAGCCATCTGGCCCGACCATGGGTCTCCATCCTGGTCTGCCCTTTTAATTAACAAAAATTTATTTTCTTTGAATATAAGGGCTACGGCTGCCATACATTCCATAAACTAAGATTCAAAAATAATATTTAATAATATTTAAAAGATGGAAATGCCCGGAGTAAGCCTCCTTCTGTTAGCCTTTCGGTTGGCAACATTCGACTAATGCGTCTTACCTGAATCTGGCAGCTGTATTCAACGATTCAATTTAGACTTGCTCCCTGCAGGCAGAGTTCTCATCGGTACTCCCTGAAACGTCATCTTTGCGAATCATCCTTTACAGGGAACCGTTTATTTCTTGTCTCTTAACCATGCCTCTCGGCATACCGGCTTTCAGCGGTTGCAGCCAGCTGTGGAGGGGGGACTTTCCTCACCTTTCGGCGTCAGTTGCCCTCGGGCTTTTCCTTTTCTATAATTACTGTAATAGATTTAAAGTTATCATGCTTAATTGCCATGGGGTGTTTTATAAATATCTCCGTCATATCCATAGATTTCCCTGAATACAGTAAATGTTATTATTATGCCGAACAGTGATGCCATTGCCACAACAATAGTAGATAAACCAATCCCAATAATGGAGAACATAATGGGAAATACTGTAATGGAAAGAAATGATGGAAACTGATAAACAAAATTTGATATTCCCACTGCCTTTCCACGTGATTCAGCGTTCGTGACCAGTGCCTGGGATATTATTATTGGCTGGTTATTCCAGTGATTTCCCCATACAAAGACCATCATTGTGGCAGGAAGTACAATGTAAACATTAAATATAAGTGCCAGTCCCGAGAATATCAGGCCAGCAAAGGATAGCATAAAACCATAATAACTCAATTTTCTCAGGCCTGTTTTCGGGATCATCTTTGGGCCAATATAGCCTGCAGGAATTCCAATGAAATATACTGCAATTATAATTAACCTGTCATGTACCATTCCGGTAATCCCAAATTTCAGTATAATATAAGGAATGAAGAATGCAAAAGTGCCAACTTCAATGCCGCTTGCAATTCCAGAGCTCCAGCTGTATAATGAAGTTCGTCTCAGAAAACTATTATTCCACAATTTTTTTAAAAATCTTCTATAAGTTGTTTTTTCGTTCACGGACTTCCACATGGATGATTCAGGCAATTTACTGTAAAGTGAGAACAGGATAATGATCGGAATGATCTGAATCAAGAAAGATGTCTTCCATACAAAGTTTTCACTGAAACCGGAAACAAGCAATATTACAACCCATATATTTAAAGTGAGAATTGCCAGCGTTGCCATTAATGTATTATATGCACCAATAATTTCACGATTTCCAGGTTTCTGAGTTTCCATAATATAACAGTACACATTGGCAATATCTGACCCTGCTGGAATTCCGGCAAGAAACCTGAATGATGCCAGCATTGCAATATTAGACGATAATGCAGACATTATTGCGGAAAAAAGAAAGAGAGATAGATTCACAAGGAATAGCTTCTTTCGGCCAAAATAATCAGTCAACTTGCCGCCCAGTAATGAGCCGATAGCCGCCCCTCCGACTGTTGCACCCGTAACTATGCCAAGAAATGCTGTTCCGAAATGCAAACTCTGCTCCATGAATATGCTCATCATTGGAACTGCAAATATATTTAATTCATCAATAAACAAAGAGAGAAGCATGACTTTTGAAATAGTTCTACCGGCCATTGCATTATAAATATTCATTAAAAAGCAGATGTTGGAATATTAGAAAAAAATGGTTAAAAGTGCATTTTCTGCGTCAAAGCAAATATTTTTATATCTTTATTTTTCTGTATTTAACAAAGAATATAATGTCATATGATAGTTTCAGGGCTCCTCCGGCAAGAAACATGAATGGCGGGAAAACTGTCATCATTGCTCCAACTATTCCAGGCCCGGGTATCTGAGAACCATTCCTTACTGCAGATATTACGGAATTGCTGTTTACCCTGTAATCTTCATCTATTATAGTATTTATTAAAGTATCCCTTGCAGGTACATCCATCTGGCTGGTGCTCTGCCTTAGAAAAAGAAATATTTCGCTAATTGCAAGGAAATGAACTACTGGAACAAGCATAAGGAATATATTGCTTATAGAATGTGTATAAACCATTGTTCTTATCAGCCCTATTTTCGAGGAAATTATTGGGGAGATAAGTATTGATAGTGTTGTTATCACATTGACCCCAATGAAAATCAGTCCAGCTGTACTCAATGAAACATGATATACATATTTAAAATAAAGTGAAATCATGGATACTGTAACCATTCCACCAGCAAGTGCATCCATTGAAAAAAGATATGAAAGGGAAAACACCCTTTTCTTTGTTTCAGGGGGAATATCTTTCCCTTTCACCCTTTTATGCTGCGGGAATTTTATGAAAAGATAAAGTATGAACTGGGCTAAAGCAACAAGGGCCAATATTAGAAATACTGTTCTGTAATCTATATTTACGTAGAGAAACAAGAATATAGATGCAATAATCGATGCAGAATAAGAGAAAAAATTGTATATTGAAAATGCTATTCTTTTGTTTTTAATATCTGTTTCATAATATGCCATTGCATACTGCTCTATTGGCTGATTCGGGCTTATGTCTCTTCCGGATAGTGATATTGAACCGAGCATTAAAGAGAATATAAAAACATAAAAGTTCATGAATATAAAATTTAATAACAGTGCAATTGCAAGTGCTGCTGATATTATATACATTTTTATCCAGTTTTTTATATTCAATACTGGAAAAACATAAATTATAAGTGTTGAAAAAGCTATACTGAATAAAACTATGATTCCCACATCAAAAACGTTTACGAACCTTGCAAGATAAAAAGGAGTTATCACTGCCAGCAAAGAAAGTATAAAAGATCGTGAAGCCTTTGACAATGAAATAAAATAGCTCTGGATTTTCATTTAATCACACTCATCGAATCAATTAACCCAGACAGTTTTTATATTTGTGAATTCAAGTATGCCATATCTGGATAGTTCTCTTCCGATTCCACTTTTCTTGGTTCCACCAAATGGCAACCTTGGATCAGATGCAACTATTTTATTTATTGAAACAGTTCCTGCTTCTATATATGGAACCAGTTTTTCGGCATTATCGGAATCACCCCAGATTGAGCAGCCAAGGCCATATGGTGTATCGTTTGCAAGTTTTATCGCTTCTTCTACAGTTTTGAATTTCATAAGCATTGCAACCGGACCAAAAACCTCTTCACCATAGTCTTTATTCATTTTAACCAGTGTAGGCCTTATTACATTTCCGAAATTTTCGCCTGTTGGCATTACAGTACCCATTGATTTTAATTCTTTTAATTGCCCGGTTATTATATCCTTTTGAGATGATGATGACAACGGGCCAATGTAAGTATCTTTATCAAGCTGGTCTCCCACCTTTACTTTACTGTATTCTTCCATCATTCTTTTTGAAAATTCATCAAATATACTTTCATTTATAATAAATCTCTTTGAGGCAATACAGCTCTGCCCGTTGTTTTGCAATCTTGCGTAAACGCTGTTTTTTACTGCCTCTTCCATATTTGATGAATCTGTGACTATATACGGGTCTGAACCGCCTAGCTCCATAACAAATTTTTTGATATTCTTCCCTGCTTCGGCCGCAATTATAGAACCTGCTGCAGTGGAACCTGTAAATGAAACACCGTCGGAGTATTTTATTGCTTCATCAATTATTTTCCCGGTAGTAATTACAGATTTGAATGTATCAAGATTAAACAGTTCCGGGATTTTCAACGATGTTCCACTGACTATGGAAGCGTGCTTTAAAAGTACAGAATTGCCTGCAATGAGTGCTGGAATCGCTGCCCGGACTACCTGCCACAGCGGAAAGTTCCATGGCATGATTATGATAATTACCCCAAGAGGGTCAAACCTTATGTAAGATTTTTTTGCTTCTGTCTGCACATATTCATTCCCAAGGAATTTTTTACCATTTTCAATGTAATAATCAAACAGCCAGAGTGCTTTTTTGACCTCTGCAAGGCTCTGTGTTATTGGTTTCCCCATTTCAGATGACATGAGTTTTGCAAGGCTTTCAGCATTTTTCTCGAAGTTATTTCTTGAATCTTTAAGCATATCAAGCCTCTTATCAATGTTTTCTCTCCATGATAATTGATTTTGTTTTAATGTGCTTATAATACCCTTTACATCTTCCACGTCTACAACTTTATATTTGCCAAGTTCTTCTTCTGTAAAAGGATTATGTGTTATGATTTCCATATATTAAAATAGATTACAATTACTTTACCTTTGTGGTATCTCTAATTCTTTGAATTATAGTATTGGAATTATGTAATCTTTCAAAAGATAATCCAAAAATACTTTCAATTAAAAATCAATATTTTAATATACACATAATCATATGGTAAATAAATGGATACTTACTTTGATACTGAGGAATTCAACAGGTGGATGGCGAATGCAAAATTTACATTAAAATCGGCTATCAATGATAAAGATTCGGAATTTTATAACTGGGCCTGCTTTAAGGCTCAGCAGTCAGCTGAATATGCGGTTAAAGCATATTTACGAGGTACTGGCGTGAATGCATTTGGCCATTCCATTTCATTACTATTAAAAAATGCTAATTTCGATGACGATACAATAAACATAGCAAAAACAATAGATAAATTTTATATTCCAACACGATACACAGATGCCTGGCCTGATGGCATTCCTTCCGATTACTATACATATAATGACGCAGAAGAAGCGGTTGATGCTGCTGAAAGCATCATAAATGAGGTTGAAACAAAATGGAGATCATTGAAAGAAGAATAAATGAGAGAAATACTGTAATAAAAAATGCGGAGGAATATGCTAATAGCTTAAATTTTAAATGCAGTGTTTTTTTAATCGGTTCATATGCAAGAGGAGATTTCAATTTATGGAGCGATATTGACATAATTATTATAGGCTGTTTTACAGGTAATCCTGTCCAAAGGTTGAAAATTCTTGACTTTCCTGCAGGTTATGAAGTTATACCATTAACATTAAATGAAGTTATAAAAATGAAAAATAAAAATAATAAATTGATTGCTGATGCATTCAATGAAGGCGTCTTGTTGAGGGATGATTTTAATATTATGAATACAGTTAATTAGAAAGTTTGAAATTCAAATGCAAAAAGATTCAAAATAAAGTTCTTCGGCATTAAGGTTAAGAATAAAATTAAAAACTGTATAATATGAAATTTTATTCCAAAATGTTCTATTTTATAGCTTCAATCTCGTACGATTGGTATAAAAAATAAAAATGCTATAACCATGAAATTTTCTAAATAAATATCCTACACTACAAAGTTAATTATAAAAGAGTTTGATTACAGTCCTATGATTGGAGCTATTCTTGCAGGAGGATACGGCAAACGATTGAAGCCCATAACAGACCATATTCCAAAGGCACTGGTTGAAATTAAGGATAATTATACTATAATGGATCGGCAGCTTTTTGATTTTAAAAATACAGGAATAAAAGAAGTATACATACTGTCCGGGTACCTGAGCGAAATGATTGAGGAGAGATATAAAAATTATAAAGATATGAATATTCATTATTTGAGGGAAGAAAAACCCATGGGAACACTGTTTTCACTTTCAAACCTTATAAAAAATATTGATGATGATGTTATAGTAAGAAACGGAGATACTGTAACAGATATAAATTTCAAAAATTTTGTTGAGTTTTCTAAGTCAAGGAATTACGACATGGTGATGTATATTACAAAGATGCAGAGCCCATATGGCATTGTTGAATTTTCAGGAGATAAGGCAGATAAATTTCAGGAAAAACCTGAACTTAACCATTATATCAACGCAGGAATGTATTATATAAAAAAATCTGCATTTGAATCATTTTTCAGGGAATATATGGAGAAAGAAATTGAAAAAAGCGTCTTTCCATTTCTGGTAAAAAATAACAGGATGGGGGTCTATTATGAAAATGCATTATGGATAGGCATTGACAGTGAAAAGGATTTAAAAACGATTAGAGAGATATATGCCGGCCGGGAGGACACCACTTATGGATATTCAAAAATACTGTATAATGATAATAATAAAGTAATTACAGAGCATTATATACTATCTGGTGAAAAATTAAAGGTTTCACCGGGGAAAATAGTAAAAATAAATTATGGAACCGGTTATGCTGGTAGTAAGCAAATGTCAAAATATGTTCCTGGGAATGTAATCAAAATCGAAAATGAAATAACATTATTTGCATATGAAAATTCATTGATGGAGGAGATATTTATATAAGATTGATTCAATTTTTTTGGGCATATTATTTAAACAGGTGCCATAAAATTTAATAACATGTGATTAATAGTAATTACATGACAGTAAGCAGGGAAGAATTACTGAAGGCCATTGAAAATATATATGGCAATAAAGGCATGGCTGAGAAGGATTCTAAAGATCTCTGCGATTTCATTTTATCATTTTTTGGTTATGAAGATTATATAATCGACAACGTTCTTACAGCTGCAGAAAGGGATGTTTTCTATAACCTTGAAGAATATGGAATAGTTATGACGTTTAGGGAAGAAATAAATATAGTTCATGGAAAATCATGGCGCATAAACCAGTGGTACCTTGATAAGGCAAAAATACGTAAGCTGGGAGAGAAAGAAAAGAAGGATGATGCAGAAAAGAATATATATGATTCAATATTCAAAAATATGTAAAAAATAAATATATCTTGTGAAAACAATTTTTATATTATAATGGAATGATATTTCATGAAAGCTGTCATAATAACTATTGGAAATGAAATATTGAAAGGCAGAACAGTAAATACAAATTTCTCTTATATAGCCAAAATATTAACATATTCCGGATATGAAGTAATAAAAGGCATAATAATTCCAGATAACCTTAATGAAATTGCAAAGGCATTCAAGGAATCTTTTTTAGAGGCAGATTTGATTGTATCATCTGGAGGTCTAGGCCCAACATATGATGATATGACTTTAAAAGGATTTTCAATGGCTTTTGGATTGAAATTAGAGAAAAACAGTGATGCACTCAATATGGTATTAAATAAAGTGCATGATCTCACGCCAGAAAGGGAAAAAATGGCTTTTATACCTGAAAATTCCACACCAATTAAGAATTCAGCAGGCGTGGCCCCTGGCATATATACTGTCATTTCTGGCAAAACGTTTATTATTTTACCAGGAGTTCCAAGAGAAGTTGAATCTGTAATGGAAGAAATAAAAGAAAGGATAAAAATTAAAGGATTTTATTATATTGACAAATCAATAAACCTATATAATGTAAAGGAAAGCCTGCTCGCCCCATTAATTAGCAAATTAATGAAGGAGTATGGTAGCATGGCATATATCAAAACACATCCAAAAATTAATGAGGATGGCGTTCCATGGGTAGAAGTGGAGGTCTCCGCCTCTGGAAACAACAAGGATGATCTGGAAGAATATGTGTCAAAGATTCTTAACACAATTGAAAAAGAAAAAAATAATTATGTATAATTTTGTAACTTTTTAGATTTAAATATTTCAATTATGCACAATCAGGCCGGTTATTACTATATTGAAAATTGCATAAAATTAAAGAATTATACAGCACAATTTTCCGATAACTTAATCATTAAATTTATTATTAACGCTTATGAATAAAGATTTGGCGAGAAAACTCATAGCCATCGTTGCATCAAAAAAATCTGATGGTTATAGCAAATCGGATTTTACAACCATTCTATCATTTAAAAGGTCTTTGCTTCCACCGGACAGTATAGATAAATTCATAAGTGTGTCACTGGAGAACGAACTTATAGTTGAAAAAGAAGGAAAATATTTGCCAAATTTCAGCACAGACGGTGTTATAGTTCCATTAGATTTTTCCGTGAATGTTGATGAATTATTCTCTGATGCAACAGAAAAGCCATTAATAGACAGAATGCTGGAAACTGCTTCTGCATCTGGCAAGATGACCAAAAAAGAAGCAATAATAAAGGCAAAGGAACTGCTTTCCGGAATGCAATTTATAGATTTTGAAACGGCTATTATTACGGTATTATCTGATGCTGGTATTGATGTTTCAACATTTGTGGCAGAAAAAGAAAATAACTTTTGAATATTTAATATATAATATGAAGTGCTTCTGAAACTGAAGAAGATACTTTAATTCCTGTATCAGAGAACTGCGATCTTCCACAATTTATCCCATTTTCACGAAGTTTTTCCATACTTGCTTCCACCGCTTTAGTATCCTGGTTTGTTATTCTCGCGAAATCTGCAATATCTGCAAAGTAAGTAGATAGATCGTTTAATTTTACTTTTTCTATGGTTTTCAAAAATAGTTTATCTGGATTATCCATATAATTAAGTTTGCTTATTAAATCAGAATTCAGATTCCCAAGCCATAAAGGCCCTTCTATGGTGCTTTTATATTCATTTGCTAGCCCAACTTGCCTGTCAAATATTCCAGTTTTCTCAAGCTGCTCATCTGCCTTGCCTGCAGATGATACGAGTTGGAAAATTACCCTATAATAATGGGAATGCCAGAGTGATATTACTGGAATTGCAGCTTTGTCCATGGCCGCAGCTCTTTTTACGATTTCGCTGATTAACAGCCGAATGCCTGATTCGTGCCTGTATATATCATTAATAATATGCGCCCGGTAGCGCCTTAATGTTTTGGCGGGCATTGAACCGGTAAGGGCTGTGAGGTCTGTGGCTGTTACACCAATATAGCCACGGTTTCTGAGATTGATCATGGCTTCATCCAGGTAAGGAAGTACAGAACCGTAAGGATCTATATCTATATAATCAAAAAGATAGTCGTTTAATATTGCCTGAAAAGTTTTATTGTAAATTTCAACATTCGAATTATTGATCTCTTTATTTATTTTTATATAATCAAATGATTTTTTGTTGATTTCTGATATTACTGTATTAATTCCTGCTTCCCTGTTGATTCTTAAACCCCTTACACCTGTACCGCCAAAGGCATCGAGTGCAAGTTTTGGCTTTACAGTTTTTAAGAATGATATGGTAATGTCTCTGTTGAGTTTCTGATCCATATTGTAGAATCCGGCTGTTTTTGTGCCGGGTCCTTTAATAAAATAGTTTTCAGGAGCCATCAGTTTTATTGCTCCTTCCGAAATAGTTTTAAATTGATTCTTCTTCTCCATTCAATACCTTTAAAATTTTAAATGGCAGTATGTTTTTATTAATAGGTGTTATATCAAAAACCCTCACACTTTCATAGCCCCTAAATTCCTGAAGAACAGGATTCCGTGACTTTTTGTGCAATGTAACTATTATTGCTTTATCAGATTTCATCGTTTCTTCTATCTCGTTCTTTATTTGCTTTGTGGTGTTTTCTACTTTACCAAGCTCGTCTAATATTATAACATCCGCTTCTTCCCTTGATTTTTGAAGGCTTGGCAACAGGAGTTCCTCCAGTATTTTTGTATCTACTCCAAGTTTATCAACTTTAACCCTGGAAATCAAATCAATTCTTGCAAACTCAACCTTTCTTTTAGTAAGTATATCTGTAATATAATATGCAACTACCTTTCCATGTTCAATCTTTTCAGATACAAGAGTGCCTGCTATAACCTTTCCGTTATTTTTGAGCATTTCCATGATCTTATTCAATGCCTCTGTTTTTATTGAGCCGATAGGCCCTGTTATTCCTACTTTTATTGCCATTTTTATTCCTCCAAATACATCAACGGGTAATTAAGAGCCTGCAGATACTGCATTCTTGCTTTTACTTCCTGACCATTATAACTTACCGCTAATTCTACATCCAGCATTTCACCGGAAAGAGAGTTGTAATTGAACGATGTCCCATTTTGGCCTTTCATGCTAATTTTAACTCTAATATTATTCACAAAAGGCTGCAATTTTACACTTTTTTCTATTGTTTTTTCTATATCTTCCTTGTTGCTTTCGTTTATTGGCATTCCAGTATACTGATGAAAGATAGCCCCCAGCTTGATCCCTGCCTCAAATATTGCCCTTTCTCTATCTGTACAGTGAAAATATTTTTTAGATGGGTCTATCATTATTCTATATTGCATATAATTAATTAAACATTGTTTTTTTATATGCACAGCTTTTAAACATTTTTATTAATACATAATAAAATTTAGATGCATTTATATCTATGATTATGATAGCTATCTGAACATTTCATTTAGATAAGGTGGATATGGTGAACGTTTACAAAAATATCCTGAAAACCCTGAAGTATAAAAGGGTACACATGACATTGATAGACCCGGCTGCTCAATCTCCAGAAAGATCTTCTCAACTGGCTGAAAAAGCAGATAAGGCGGGAACAGATTTTTTTCTTATTGGTGGGTCTACAGATATTGATTCATATTTAATGGATAAAACCATAAAAAACATGAAGGAAAAAACAGATAAGCAGATTATAATATTTCCAGGTTCAAGAAGCATGATAAGCAAATATGCAGATGCTATATATTACATGATGTTAATGAATTCTACAAATATTGATTATATTGTAGGGCATCAGATTGGTTCTGCTCGTATTTTGAAAATGCTTGGAATTGAAACAATACCAATGGGATATTTAATATTTGAGCCGGGCATGACCGTAGGCCGTGTAGGAAATGCAAAACTTATTGGCAGAGATGATGAAAAAACTGCTCTTTCATATGCATTTGCAGCAGAATTTTTTGGCTTTAAACTGCTTTACCTTGAAGCAGGATCAGGTGCCCCAGAACCCGTTGGGTGCAATGTCATAAAAATGATAAAAAATTCAATAAAGATACCGGTTATAGTTGGCGGTGGCATCAGAGACTACGAAAAAGCCAGAGCTATTATAGATGCGGGTGCCGATATTATAGTGACAGGAACCGTAATTGAGAAGACTGAAAATCCTTATAATGCACTGAAAGACATAATAAACGCCATTTAATAATTTTTAAAGTTGATTGTTAATTTCTAAATTTATTGCGATTATTATATTTATCCGGTTAAATTATAAAACAGCTTACTTTATTGTTCATTAAGTGCATGTTTATTCTCAAAATAATATTATTTAATAATATTTGCATGAAATGATGTTGAATCTTTGCTCCCATGACATTTTTAGTGCTTTCCCCTAAATTATATTAGTTAAAAGAAAATTCACAATAATGGAAGATGATAATATAAGTGATGCATTATATTTCCTGTATGCAATTCAGAGAAGCCCCTATGGCTTCAATTTAAAATGGAAACACATTAAGCCATTAATTTCTTATATGTTTGGCGATGAAATATTTGAAAAATTAAAAAATGAACGAATAATAAGTACATATAATGATAATAATATACTTGAGATAATTAATATACCAAATCAAAAATATGCCATATCAGGCGCTGAAAAAGAAACGCTTTTCCAGAAATTCATAAAATATGTATCAGGAGATAAACTTCTCACAGGAATTATGAAAGTTATGTATCTTGATAGAAAAATTGCCCAGTTTTTGATGGATATTCTTAATCGGAACTTACAAAAAACGTCAGATTATTTTACAACATCTTCATCATTCCCAGTAATAAATTCGCCGGACTTTTATTATTCAAATGCATTTGCCGATTACTGTAAGCCATTTATAGAAAATTTTAAGCTGGATATAGAAAATATAAAGCAATATCTTTCAAATGAGTGGTTCATAAAACTTGTTATTATTCTTAAGGATGGAACTTTCAATACCACTTTTTCAAAAGCCATGGAAAACAATAGTGCAGAGTTCATATCAGGAGTTAGTGAGTTAATAGAAAATGATTTCATCTCTGATATAATTGTAAATCTGGATTCCTTTCTCAACGATAGTTCAGTGAATGAAGCGTTAATAGGATATGCATCAAGATCTATAAAGGAGCGTAAAATTAAAAAGTTCTATGACTGGCTTTCAATAGCAAATGATATAATGATAGGACTTGAATTCGTTGTAGGAAGTATATTCTTCCTTCCAAGTGAATCTAAATATTCAACCTTTGGAGTTTATCTGTTTATAATTGGTAGTACCCAGTTATTAATAAGGCCAATGATAAGCATAACAAGGAGAATACACATATTTTTCCTGCATAAAAATGCATAGGAATTGACAAATTTATTTTTTAACCAATACTCTTAATCTCTGTAGTGCCTGTGATACTTCATCAGGCTTGAGTTCATTCATATTTTTCCCTGTAAACATAGATATAGCCGACCTTGTAAGTATTATAGTTTCTACACTGACACCAATTGTTGCCACAATCAATACAGTAAATCCTACAATAAATATATGAATATGATGTACTGCATAGCCTGTATTTAAGGTAAAATAAGTAAATAAAAAGAATGAAATAATAAGGAGAAGAGAAAGTGAAAATGTTACTAGCCTGAGCCGGAAAAGCCTAACTGCTTCTGTTCTATCAAGTTTTGCCACTAACAGTTAAAACTATTATTAATATTAAATTTTTGCATATATTTTATTGCCTTATTAAAATCTGGATAAAATAAAAAACAGCCGTTTAACTTCTTTAAAATAATTTGTTAAATTTACATTTTTTGTTTTATGCCATAGATAAATTTAATTTATTAATTAAAATACAGCCTTATGAAAATTAAGGTTCAGATTAAATACCTGCCAAATGTAGAGGATCCTGAAGCACTAAGCATCAAGAGAAACCTTGAACTGGTTGGATACAAAGGAATTAAAGCTGTTTATTCATATAAAATTTACGAATTTGAAACAACGCTTGATAAAGAAGATAGCATAAAAGAAATAAGGGAAATAACTGAAAAACTACTCACAAATCCTGTTATACAGGAATATAAAATAGAAGATCTAAGTGAATGATATGTATTGTATAATAGATTCTAATGACCAGGAACTGCGTAAAATAGCAGCAGAACTTGGGCTTACATATGATGAAATAGTCATGCTCAGAAATTACTTTAAAGGTGTTGGCAGGAATCCCACTGATATTGAAATTCAGGCAATAGCACAGGGATGGAGTGAACATTCCTGTTATAAATCATCAAAGATTTATCTCAAAAAATACTTTTCAGGATTAAAAACTGATTATACCATTTTAACAATGGAAGATGATGCGGCAGTTATATCATTTGATGATGATTATGCCTATGTTGTTAAAATGGAAAGCCATAACCATCCAAGTGCAGTAGAGCCGTATGGTGGGGCTGCAACCGGGGTTGGCGGAATTATAAGGGATGTGCTATGCATGGGAGCACAGCCAGTAGCACTTATTGATTCATTGTATTTTGGCGATCCCGATAATGAAAAAGGGAATCTAACGGAACGCTTTATATTGAATAGAGTTGTAGCTGGAATAAAGGACTATGGCCAGCGTGTAGGAATACCAGCGGTAGCAGGATCTGTAAACTTCAACAATGTGTATAATGGCATGCCGCTGGTAAATGCAGGCTGCATAGGCATAGTGAGAAAAGATCAGGTTGTAAGAAGCAGGATCAGCAAGGAAGGTGATTTGCTTATTGTTTGTGGTGGAAGAACTGGAAGAGATGGAATACATGGAGTTAATTTCGCTTCAAAAGTTCTTAATGCAAGCAATGAAGAGAATAGAAATGCTGTACAGCTTGGCAATCCAATAATAAAAGAACCGTTAATCCACGCTATTTTAGAGGCAAATGAAGCTAAATTAATAGATGGAATGAAAGACCTTGGAGGCGGTGGGCTCTCCAGTGCAGTAAGTGAAATGCTTTTTGCAGGTGGCATGTCGGGAATCATAAATCTTGATAAAGTACTTTTAAAGGACAGTAAAATGGAGCCATGGGAAATATGGGTCAGCGAGTCCCAGGAAAGAATGTTTCTGGCAATTAATCCGGCAAATCTGGAAAAAATTAATAAAATCTTTGAAAAATGGGGAATAGAATATTCTGTTATAGGGAAAACAGTAAAAAGGCCGAATCTTATAATTAATTACAATGGGGAAAAAATACTGGATATGGAACTTTCATTTCTTACTGGTGGCCCTGTATATGCGAGAAATTATAAAAAACCAGAAAAAGATGGAAAAATTGTTCTTGATAAGGAACCTGAAAATTATAAAGATTTTATTTATAGCTTCTTATCAGAACCAAATATATGCTCAAGATTCAATATAGTCAGGCAGTATGATTTCACCGTCAGGGGAAATACCATTGTAAAGCCATTTACAGGCATGCCTAATTTTGAAACACATTCAGATGCAACAATAATAAAGCCTGTAGAAGAATCTTACATTGGCCTCTGCATTACATCCGGTTCAATACCTGAAATGGCTGGCATAGACCCTTACAGAGGCACACTGCATATACTTGCGGAGGGCTATAAAAATATACTGAGCTCCGGTGGCATCCCACATGCAGTAATTGACGCGATGAATTTTGGAAATCCTGAAAATCCTGAGACAATGTACAGTTTCATTGAATCGGTACATGCAATTTCAGATTTTTGCAAAGAAACTAAACTGCCACTGGTTTCTGGCAACGTAAGTTTTTACAATGAAACAGATAGAGAAATATTGCCAACTCCAAACATACTGTTTACGGGAAAAATTGAAGATATCAGAAGGTCTAAAACAGTAGAGCTAAAACATGCAGGCAATCCTGTATACCTTGCTGGAACTATTATACCTGACCTGGCCGGAAGCCAGTATTCCGAAATAATGAGAACAAAACACAGTAAATTGCCTTACTGTGATATTAAGGAGCTTATGAATATTAAAAACGATATATCTGATTCTCTGGATTATATTGAATCAATGCACGATATTTCATCAGGTGGCTTGCTGACATCCATGCTTGAAATGTCATTTGGCGGGAAATACGGAATTGAAGCAGATATATCAAATATTCCAGGAAGAACAAATGAAAAATTGTTTTCAGAGCTTGGAAATGGCATATTAATTGAAGTTAAAAAAGAAGATGAAGAAAAATTCATTAAAGCCTTTAACAGAGCCAGGATCATGAAAATAGGTACAGTAATTGAAAGTTATGTGAAAATCAGTGAAAATGGAAGATATATAGTTATGGACAATAAAGACAAATTACGGTCCATATGGGAAAAAGGACTTGATGAGTATATATAATCAATAATAGTAATAACTTTAGATATTTTCTAATAACATCAAAAATTTAGATTTTAACACCCACAAGGTAAATTGAAAATACCATGTTTTCAATGATTGGACTCAAACACCATGGTGAAAATTTTTAAAAAAAGAAGGTTTTTAAAAATTATCTTTGTGTATTATCGATATATAATTAACAATGAAAACCAAAGATGTCATGAATCTGTTGCAGATATCCAGAAAACACTTTATGTCCATGCAAAATCAGGATTCGTTATACTGTTATGCCAAATAAGAGGTATAACTACAATGAAGATATTTATAAGATACTTAATAAGGATGTAAAGAGGAAAACTGTTCTCTATGCACGTATATCAACAGCAAAACAGATATACAGAACCAGATAGATCAGATGAAGCAGTGGTGCTTCATGAATGGTTATACTATTAATGCAATATATTCTGATATTGCTTCTGGTATTTCCTTTGAGAAGAGAAAAGGCTTTTTTGAAATGCTTGATCAGATTATGGACAACATATACAATATGATTACATAAGCTTATAATAATATGTTTTAATATTGTGTTATGTCTGATTATATACACGAATTAAAGTACATGGAAGAAAAGGATTTCACCATTGAAATAACTTACAGGCTTAATTATGAAGACAAAGCATGCGGATCAATAAGAATTTTTTCCGGCCAAATTGACCCGGAGAAGGATAACTATGAAATTTACATGGAACTTATTGAATGCGGCCTTACATCAGAACAGGTATATGATCGTGTGAAGAAAATAGAAGAGGAGATTATGCAGGATAAGCTTGACCTGTCACTGTAATCACTCTTAAATAATAATCATGGTGCAAAATCAATGTTCAGCAAAAAAGTTCTTGTTGGAATAATTCTAATAGTTATAGGAATCCCACTTGTTATTGGTGGTGTTCTTACAATGACAGGTGAACCGTCAGGAAATACTGTAACTAAATATTCAAGCGATATTTATACAACGCCATCGTTTAATTTCTCCAGTAAAATGATCCTGATAGTTGTATCCTCAGATAATTCTTCTGCTGGCCTTGTAAATAGTTTCAGCTTCGATGCAAATGCATCAGAATTTAACAGCTCCAATATAGGCAAATATACGGTAGCTCCATCAAATTACATTGACGGGGAGCCTTATTATACCAATCTTAGTGGAAAATATAAATATGTGGTTATAACTGACAAAAAACCAACAATAGATTATAACTTTGTTACAGATTCCGAAATTACAAGAATTACAGATGCAAGTTATGTAGCTGCTGCAGGTGCTCTCCTGACGGGATCCGGAATAATAATTGCCATGGTTACTGTACTATTCCGAAAGATAAATTCAAAAAAGTAATAAACATATTTTATAATCTATAATTTAATTTCTAAAATTATGTAATTTCCTTTCTCTTATGCTTGATTTATGCCTTTTTATTGAAATATTTTTATACAACGTTATAAATACCTTAAAATGCACGGTTTTCATTATGGTAAGTTGAATTTTTAAATAGGAGCTGAAATTGCAAACAAAAAAATCTTTAAACTAATTGTAATAGGCTTGCATGATCGTTTCGCCACTGGATTATAGATATGGCCGGGAGAATGTAAAAAACATATTTTCAGAAAAAACCAGATTAAATATCATGCTCAATGTGGAAAGTGCAATAGCCCAGGCAGAATCATATTATGGAGTTATACCTGACTCTGCATATCTGGATATTAAGAAAGTTGTTGATGGAAATGAAGTACAGTTAAGCAGAGTGAAGGAAATCGAGGCAAGCATAAACCATGATGTGATGTCTATTGTTGAAGCATTGACTGAAAAATGCACTGCAGGTAAAAATTATGTGCATTTTGGAGTAACATCCAATGATATTAATGATTCTGCATCAGCAATACAGATGAAGCGTGCCCTGAGCATAATAATATCAGACCTTATGGTACTGAGCAAGGCTCTTGTAAAATTAATAAACGAAAACGAGGAAACAATAATGGTTGGAAGAACGCATGGCCAGCATGCTTCCCCAATAACTCTTGGATTAAAATTTTCAGTATACCTTTCTGAAATAAACAGGCATCTAGAAAGAATTCAGGAAGCAAGAAAAAGGATAATTGCAGGAAAAATACTTGGCCCTGTTGGAACCGGCGCAGCTCTTGGGAAAAATGCACTTAAAATACAGGAAAAGACATGTGAAATACTGGGAATAACTCATGAAACCGCATCAACCCAGATCGTCGGCAGGGACAGGTATATAGAATATCTGTCTATAATAAATAATATATCCGTATCGCTTGAAAAATTTGCGACGGAAATCAGAAACCTTCAGCGTCCAGAGATATATGAACTGGCAGAATATTTTGATAACGATAAGCAGGTTGGGTCCAGCTCCATGCCATCAAAAAGAAATCCAGTAGTTTCAGAGAACATAGTTAGCCTTGCACGGCTGACCAGATCTTTTATTATACCGGAATATGAAGCAGGTGTGCAGTGGCACGAGAGGGATTTGACAAACAGTGCCCTTGAAAGGTTTACAATACCGTATGCATCTATACTTGTAGATGATATAATTATTAAAATGGCCGGGGTCTTTTCAAATTTATTTATTAATAAGGAAGAAATGAAGAAAAAAGCATATGAAGATCAGTTTATAATGTCGGAAAGTGTTACAACTGCTCTTGTAGGACACGGAATGCCCAGGCAGGAGTCACATGAATTTGTCAGGGAAGCATCTATGTATGCATATGATCACAGCATAACATTTAGGGAATCTCTTATAAATAAGGGCATTCTTCAGCATATGCCAGAAAAGGATCTGAATGATTCAATGAACCCCGAAAATTTTCTTGGTGTTTCTAAGGAAATATGTGAAGACACAATAAAAAATTCAGATAATCTTCAAAAATACCTTGCAGGTGAAATTTATGATTGACAATTTTGAAGAAACTAAAAAATATAAACTTATATTAAATGAAATAAATGGCGAAGAAAAATCCATTACAGGTATACAGAAATCTCTGGAAGAGAAAGGAGTAAATATGCACAGGCTTGTCCTTACCGGTTATCTTAATGCAATGGTCGAGCTGGGCATGTTGCACGAAAGAGAAATAAAACCTGCCAGAATATTCTCAAATATCACCAAAAATAATCATGATATATACAGCATAGTAGGGTCAAGCATGAAAAAATTTGATGACAGCAATGCAGGTTACAACTCTTTGCTTGCTCTATATTATCTTTTTGAAAGGCCTATTTTTTCAAGAGAACTGGAGAGATGTGACGTTATTGTTCCAAATAAAAATGTAAAAGTAATAAATTCCAGTTCCAAGAATGAATATATAAAAAAACTGGCTGAAATAGATGTAAAAATACCGCCAACAAGCACACTTCTGGAACCGGTAGATGTGGATAAGCTGCTTATATCAAAACTTTTGAATTGCATTCTATCAACTCAGTATGATCTTAAGAAATATACAATAGTAAATACAAATCAGCAAACACTTGATTGGTAAAAGTTATATCTCTTAATTATATTATAAATATGTGAAATTATGACAATATATACATATGTTCTTACATATAAATTGAATGGAAAATTCTGGTCCTTAACTACTCCAGAAAAAGAGGCCCTTAACAGCAATATTATTAATTTTATTAAAGGCTACAGAAAAAACTTAATCAGTATAAAATATTATAAATCTATCAGGCATGATAATGACATAATTTTCTGGTCATCTTCTGAATCGCCACTTGTCCTGGAAAAATTAAAGGAGGGAATAAATATAGCTATAGGCATCTATGGCAGAAGCCAGTACAGCATGTTTTCCCTTTATGAACACTCGCCTTATGTCAATGCCAGCAATAACCTCGAAGATACATTAAAAACAGAATCAAAGAAATATTTTGTGGCATATCCAATGAGTAAAGACAGGGAATGGTATCTTATCAATTACGAAGAAAGAAAGAAAATACTGGCAGGCCATATTGGAACAGCAAGAAGTGACAAAGAAAGCCCCGGAATAATCTCATATACAACATACTCCTTTGGCCTTGGAGATCAGGAATTTGTTGTTCTTTATGAACTTGACGATCTGGCTGCATGGTCTCATGTAACTGAAAAATTAAGAGAAGTCATGGCAAGGAAGTGGATTATTAACGAAGCTCCCATATTTGTGGGAATATATAATGGGGATGAGCTGGTAGTTTAATATGTCAATAAAAGATTATTTCAGGGGATCTGACTATTTTAATCAGCCACAGGAATTAGAAAATCTCACTCCTAAAAAACTTTTGGAACTCAGGGATAAATATGCATTAATAGATGTGCGCACAGGCTTTGAATACAGGCATGGCCATATAAAGGGTGCAATTCACTATAAACTTGGAAAGGAAAAAGAAATCGAAAGCAAATTTCCAAAAGATGATGCACTGATACTTATATGCAAAACTGGCCATAGAAGCCGTGCAGCAGCAAACCGACTTGTAAGAATAGGATACAAAAAATTATACCATCTTGAAGGTGGAATGGATAAATGGAGAAAAGAGAAATTCCCTGAAGAAAAATAATTTAAGCGAGACCAAGCTGTTCTAATTCATACTTTTCTTTTGATTTCTTTTTTAGAATGTATCTTGTAATGTAACCGGCAATTGCATTTGCTGTTTTTTTGGTCACAGTTTTATCTATGAAACTGTGTAAAATTTCTTTATTATGATTGAAATCCTCATTGAAAACACCTTTATTATTATCAACAAGTTCTTCAGCTATTCTTTTTATATTAGACGGCCTTATACTTCCCATTACAACATTATTTTACAAGCATATATAAATCATTTGATTTTTTTGATAATATAATAATATCGAATTTGAGGATTTACACTAAATCACTAAAAAAGAAAGTAAAAGTAATAAAGAAAAAATATTATTCTTTAGGAGGTACAACTACAACAGGGATATCAGAATGAGCAATAATTCCACTACTGACGGATCCCAGTATAAGTTTGCTAAAGCCATGCAATTTTCTTGTACCTGTAATGATAAAATCAATTCCTTTTTCCTTTGCTGTAACCAGTATTATCTTTGGTATTTCTTCACCGTTTGAGTTGATTTTAATTAATTCATATTTAAGATTTTCGCTATCAAGAAGCTTTTTGGCTTTTGCTAGAATCTCATCTGCAGTTTTGTCCTGACCTTCATACACAGATTGTGGGATATATGAATCGAAACTTGCGCTTATGCCAACTATTGTAGGTATGACATAAAGAATAGAATATGAATCCACAGTACATTTTAGCTTAATTGCGTATTTTAACGCTTCCCTTGCTCCTTCTGATCCATCAAACGAAACCAAAACTTTCATGGTAAAGCATCATAAATGGCTATTTAAATTTATTTAATTGTTATGTTGCATAATCTGATACATATTAAGATTATGGCATTTCCGTGATAAATAAGAGAGTAACAATAAAATAGGTATTTATATTAAAAAATAATACCAAATATACATTTATATTTGAGGTGACATATTGAAGCGAAGTTCAAGAGATTGGAAGAAAAAAGGAAACATGCGTTGGAAATGGAGAAAAAAGAAAATAAGAAGATTAAAGAGAGCAAGAAGAGCAAGCAAGCAGTGAGGCTATAGATTTTTTTATAGCCACCTTTCACATATTACTAAGTTTGATTTTTAATAAAATAGCAAATATTTAACGTTGATATTTTCCAAAAACTGATAGTGTAGCAATATTGCTGTAAAATTGATAAGACTCTATACAATCTTTAATTAATCTCCATATTTATATATTTTCTTCCTGTGACCCATTCCTCATTAATGTTCATCGTAATACTTTCTTTTCCTCTTCCATATAAATATTAATGATTAAATATATATATTTAATACTATAAATTTATAATCACTATTTGCTAAATTCAAAGGTGACAGTGCGTATAATGGAAATAGTAGATTTTACAGGCCTGAATCATTTAATATAGAATTAGAAATAAATCTTAGGAAGA
>NZ_JBBIRC010000024.1:0-24083 GCF_037442045.1 Ferroplasma sp.
AAGAAATAACCTTAAAGAAAAATAAGGTTCATGCAATATTAACATCAAATGGAATAACAGTTAAAGCAACAGACTTATTTGGAAAAAGAGGGTTAAAGCAGATAAATAATTCAATGGCTCTGCTTGACATATCAGACCAGTTTGTAACTAACTCACTGTTAAATGATATATTATTCATTAAGGAACAGGAATTAAATGCAGAAAAGAAAATATCAGAGATTGCTGTTGACAATGACAATATTAAACTGTTAATGACAGTTCCAGGAATAAACTATTACACAGTGCAATATATTCTGAAATAGTAACTATAGAACGCTTTTCAAACAAGGAAAGGTTCGCATCATATGCAGGCCTTGTACCAAGAGAGTATTCTTCCGGTGATAAAATAACAAAAGGCCATATTACAAAGAAAGGCCCTTCATTATTGAGATTCTTCATAGTGGAAGCTGTCCATACATTGATTAAACTGTCAAAGAAGTTTAAGGCAAAATACCTGAGTTTGATAAGAAGGCTGGGAAAGAACAGAACAATAATAGCAATAGCAAGATTACTGTCTGAAACAATATATACAATGCTTAAAAACAATAAAGAATTCATTGATGTTGAATTTGAGTCTTTAAAATTAAAAAGCATGGAAAATGCTTTTGACAATAATTACTTTGAAAGGCAGGAAGGATTGAAGGAAAGAAAGCTAAACAACCTTAAAAGGGTAGCAGAGAGCAATGGTTCCACAAAAAATTTAATATACAGGGGAGGTATTAACAAAGGTTGAATAATAGTTTTTCATAGGAGTATACTACTATTTTAAAGTATAAACACCAAAATATTCTAAGGGAACTATCACTATAATGAGAATATAAAACTAATAAATTTGATTGGCTAAACTATGCGGGATAGTTAATAGATATTTCTTTTATACCTGTGAGTTAAGAAAACAGATAAGAATCATTATAGATATTTATCTGAACTTTAACTTTTACGAGTTTAGACGAGAATATTTTTCATAAGAAGATCAGATGAATATACAGATGGAGTCACATTAATTAAATGAAAGTTTATCGTAGAAGAATGCATAGGAATACATAATAGTATAATAAAATAAAAAAATGCTTAAAAATACTTTAATGTTGTATAATAAAAAAATTTAATTAAGAAATTATTTAGTTATTTTCTTCTTTTTGTATACGCCAAAGTAGTACGCAAGTCCACCTATAACAACTATAGCTGCTACGACTCCACCTATTATGTAGTAAATGGTATCATTTACTATTTTTACTATTTTTGTGAATGTTACAGACTCAGTTATATTCTTGCCATTCACTGTAAATGATGAATTCTTTGAGTGGGTATATCCCTTGGCATACAGTGTGTAATTATATGTTCCGTTTGTAAGTTCAATAGAGGTAGAAGTTCCTGTTACAGTCAGATTCATGTCTAGAGTGGTTAGATTTAAATTCCATGATACTCCACTTGCTAAACCCTTTTCAGTGAATGTTGCTTTATAATAGGCAAGATGGACGGACTTGAATACATTGGCTCCGTTTACTGTAAAGTTTCCTGTGTATGTAACCGGGCTGAATACAGTTTTTCCATTTGTGCTTGATATTGCATAGTCATATGTTCCATTTGTAAGTTCATATGTATATGTTGTTGTATTTATAGGCCCTGTTGTCATATCGTAATTTGTTAAATTAACCATCCAGTAATAGCCTGAGGGTAATCCTGTTTCAGTGAATGTTGCGTTATAGTACACAAGGTGTACAGGTGACATCGTTATATTTTTCCCATCTACTGTAAAGTTTCCTGTGTATGTAACCGGGCTGAATACAGTTTTTCCATTTGTGCTTGATATTGCATAGTCATATGTTCCATTTGTAAGTTCATATGTATATGTTGTTGTATTTATAGGCCCTGTTGTCATATCGTAATTTGTTAAATTAACCATCCAGTAATAGCCTGAGGGTAATCCTGTTTCTGAGAAAGAAACAGAGTATAACTGTGTTACTGCCTGTGGAGATTCAACTGTAGATTGACCAACTGCCATAGCTCCATCTCCATTTACGTTTATTATATACTGGTCATATGGTAATACTGCGTGGTTATAATATTGCATTCCAGATAATACTCCATTAGTTATTGTATAAAATCCGGATGTGAAGTTTGCGTATGCTTTTCCCGCAGCATCTGTGTGTAAAGTTATGGATGGTAAGTATTGAGAACCTGTTTCTGGACCGAATGTTGTTAATAAAGCATAGTTTGGATTAGGTGCTGTACTTGTAGAATCCAGGAAATATCCCCTGTTGGCTCCCTCTGCATTCTGTGATGTGACATTAAGTGTATATCCTTTAACAGGAGTGGTTCCATTCATTACAGTAAATGTCAATTCATTTACTCCATTGTATGACACCATCGGGTGATTTGAAGTTACTGTTATTTTATAGCTATTTATGTGTTGCTCAAGTACTACAGGTATTTCAAAAGGTTCTCCAGTTCCATATCCATTTGGATTTGTGGATGATGTCACTTCACCTATTGCTACATAAGGAGGCTCTCCGCCTACTGGTGCAGCCAGTGCGAAATCACCGATATATAAATTGTATTCTGCAGAATTCCCGTTCAAAGTATAGTTAAATGTACTGTTGGCCATTATCATTATAGATAAACCCCCAGTTGAATTTGTATATCCTGATATTGATTGTACATTAGGGTCATTATATGTAGCGTTTACCGGTACAGACAATGCAGTATAATTACAAACACTTGGAGGAGAGTAAGTACTTATTACAGTTATCTTTTGATCGGGTGTAGTATTTTTAAGAACTGCAACTGCTTGCGCAACCTGTATTGTATATAGATAACCAGATATTGGTGTACCGTTCAATGGATTGTACACTGTCATGTTGAAATACTGGTAGGAGCTACTTAGAGGTGACAAAGAACTAAATGAAAATGCTACCGGGTATGGATAATCTGATAAATATGTAGTTCCCGTTCCAGCTGCGATTGAAGTATTATGGGGCGTAGCTATGGCAGATATAGTGACGTTTCCATTATAACCGGGTACATTGAATACTATATTCTGGTTTGACACTTCAAAGTAATATACAAACACACCTGTGCTGTTTGTCTTCCCTGTTAATCCGGTATCATTTACTTCGAGCGATGCGTTTAAAGGCAGTAATGACGGGTTTTCACCTACAGTAACGGTTGCGTTTGCCAATGCCTTTCCAGTTTTATTATCTGTAACTGTAAACGTAACATTGCCATATAAACCATCAGTTAAGTTTGTTTCGCTTATTACTGATTTTACTACTGCATGTTGTGTTGGCACTGTAACTTTTACTGGTGCTGACCTAAGATGCACAGACATTTCATTGTAATACCAGAAGCTATTTATATCACCGCTTACGAGGGTAACGCCTGTAAATGTATTGGTATTAACTGCTATATGGTCAAGTGGGCCATAACCTATCGGCATCATAGTAGACTCTTCATCCTCTATATATTGCATAAAATCAACAGCTAACACATCATCTTTTAATGTTAAATTTGTAGAAGCAAATGTTGTTAAGTTTGTCATCAATGAATCTATCTGTGTTCCTGTGTATGTTCCTGTTTTAACATTAAATAAGGTATCACACAGACGTGTTGCATTAGTTATTGTTAAACTGCTGAATGGACCCTGATAATCACCTGTTCCTACTGATTCTGTATAATTGAAGTCTGTTACTAGGTCTCCAACTACATCACCTAACAAACCAGATACACCCAAAGTTATAACATTGTAGGAAGCTGAAGGCGAAGCTGCTGTTTGGCCATATGCATCTAAATGTGTAATTTCAGTTGAGAAACTTTCTGAAGATAAGGTAGTTTTTATTCCTATTGAATTCCAATCTGATGCAATTGTTTCGTATCCTGTGAATATCTGTGGTATTAAACTTTCAGAAGGGCTCTGGATAGTCGCCGTAACTTCTGTGCCATGATAATACCATTCGCCTGCTTTATAGGTCATTCCAGGTATTCCTGCTATTGTTGCATTAGCTGTTGTAAGGCTAAATGTATATGTAGGTACATCAGAATCATACCACGCTGAATTTATTTCCGGTATCGTTGAATATCCTGCTGTGATATCTCCATCACATATGGCTGTTTGTACGTCTCCAAGCGGTGAAGCTTCTCTTAATGCCTGCCTAAATGCAGTTATATTAAACGGGGCATCAGCAGCAAATGAATTGAATTTGAAATATGCGTATCCTGTTGAGGGTTTGTCACATATTACAACTCCAGGTATTGAAGATGCTGTACTTACAAACGATGAGGATAGATCACTTTCGATAGCATCAATAGAACCGTCTTTTAGAGCGCTTATTGCTGGTGAAGGCCCTGAAAATATCTCCACTTTAAGTGAGTATATTTGCGGGGAGAATCTACTGACATCATTACAAATTTTGCCTTCAAATCCATCATTTCCTTTTACATCTTTAAGGAAATAGTTTGGATTTGCATATACCTGCCAGTAATCACTTGTGAATAACTTTCCAACTGGCATACCATATCCTCCATTCATCATAAATGGCCCTGTTCCAACAAGTCCTGGATATTCACCATTTCCTGCTCCGAATGGACCAGAATGGCCAAGATCCCATTCATTGTACGCATTGGAGGCTGACAACGTAGTGCTGGACGTTTCATTCCATATGCCACTTCCAGACGAGGCATAATCATGGGAAACCCATATATGATATGGCAATACAGGAGTTTCAGCTGTATAAGGTATGAATGTTGATGAAGGAGCAGTTAAATAATATTCCACTGTTAAATTATTCAAAGGCAATACATTTACAACACCTAAATATGAACCACTGTATTCAGTAGATGATTGTAATATCTTCCATGAGAGTATAAAATCAGCAGCTTGTACATATTCTGTTTTCATGGTTATCGGACTAAATGACTGATTTTTTCCAGATGTTGCATTATATACATTTTTATATGGATGTGTATAAGCTACTCCAGAAGCATTTGTAAATGATGTATAATTACTATATACATATGTATCGGCTGCGTTGGAGGAATTATAATCATCCCATTCAACACCCGGCCTTATATGTAGTGTGTATATATCTGTTACTGGCATTGTTGCCCCTGTAACTGGGTCAAATGTTGTCATACCTGCTGGTGCCTTGCTTTCAGTAATGTTATTGGCTAAACAATAATAATACGTACCGTTTGTTAATTCAGTCGTAGCAGAATTGTATATTAAATTAGACAGATAAAAGTCACACACTGTTGATTCTTCATAGGCATTCACATAATCGGGATTTCCTATTTGACCTAGAATGTATGTTCCACTGGTACTGGTAATTGGAGCTGCACTTGCACTAGATGAAATTTGAGGTGTAGCGGTAGAAGTTGTACTATTTGCATAAACATTACCGTTTAAATTACCACTTAGTGGCTCCATCATAAACATAAGAGCAACCACGATTGCGAACACAATAACAAATCGTTTATAATTTCTCGACTTATCCAAATTCATAAATAGATAACCTATTATTCTATATAAACTTTTTTTACAATTTTATGATTATCACTATATTTTTATATTAATAGAACAGACATTTGTATATGATTATATAACTTGAAACATGAGTGAAACGTTACATTCAGCAATCTAATTTTAGCTTAACCCTTAATTAACTGCATTCCCATACAATAGTGTCTGGATATGCTATTATCTTCATGATTATCTAAAGTGCAATACACGGAAAGAAGTATATATTCCACAGTTTGAAGAAATTAACAAATTAAAAATATGCCGTAACTAGCAGAACATAGATAGATAATGCAAAGCAAGAATGAGGAATTACTGTTAATCTGTGTTAGCAACAGGTGTGATATCATTCCACTTCTAAATAATTTGAATATCTTGCTTCGGCCAGGGTACTTGCCATATCTATTACCTGTTTATGAATAATAGGTATTTGTATTCTTCCTACATGCCTAATTTTCAACTGTTTATGGTTATTCCGCTCATCATTAGAACTAATCTATTTATCTTTATTGCAGCATTCAAATCTCTGCTAATTTCTAGATCTATTACTGCAATGGTATGTGCCATACGGTTTTAATTCCTGTTTGATACTACCACATCCCTGGGCAAGAATAGAACATTTTAATTCTATTATATTTTTCCTCCATGCAATGCTTTGTCTTTCGATATTCTAGTAAAGGAAAACCATTTAGTGTCACTCATTAATATTCATAATTTATGGTTTTTTACCATTTCACATGTATTCAAGTTTTCTATATCAATAATATTATATGCCCGTGTGATTGTATAAAATATTTTGTTGTAATGCTGCTAATAAAAGATGATATGAGCATCATCACTGGTAAGGCCCACTATAATGCAAAAATTTCCCCTGATGATTATTTATTAGCTTTTTAGTTATATGAAACTTGAACTTTATGTTCATGGATTAATATTCCTATCTATTCAACATCTCTCCTTTTTACTAATTTTAGGAAAAGCTTCTTATTATCGTACCATTTTCTTCTATTTAAATCAGGCCTTAATTCACCTTGTTTGCAATATAAATTAATGAACAATGCTAAGCAAGAAATCAAATCATGTTTAGAAAAACCGGTAAATGAAATCCGGTACTGTTCAGTAAAGGTTCAAATTCAATGGTAGTGCAAATGTTTATTCCTGAATATCTAAGTAGAATGTAACAAATACTACTAACATGAATGAAGCATTGAGGCCAGGATTATCTAAGTTTTATAGCAATAAATTATGTATTTTATGTATAATGATATTATAGAAATTCCTTTAAAGACTAATTAAAAAATACGATTATCAAGAATATATAGCAGGGATTCAAACGCTATAACATTCTTTTTTTTATATATTGGAAACATGTATGCTATAATTAAATTATGTAGATTGTATAACCCACAAGCATATATATTAATCCATCAAGAATAAATAATAAGGTTAAAATAAGTTGTTGTTTATTTATGTTTCTTACATTTTCCTCCCTTATTTTCCCTTTTCCCTCAATTAAATCATTAAGATACTCTGATGCACCAAAATCAAATAAAGCCCCTATAAGAAAAATTACGAACGCCGATAAAAAAATAATAAGAGGCATAACAGCAAAGAAGTCAAAAACTTTTATGTAATATAAAGGAAGTGTAGATGCAATGATTGCAAATAATATTATTAATGGAATTAAAAAAATTTTAAGCCTGGTTTTATTTATTTCCTTCATTTTCTTTCCTTGCAAGTTCATCTTGTGTAAAATGGCATTTGTAACTGTGATATTCGTCGCCTTTTACAGGTGGTTCTTCATCTTTACATTTATCCTCCCTATAGATACATCTATAGTAAAATCTGCATCCCTTTGGCACATCTATTGAATTTCCTATTTCGCCAATTATACCTATATTCCCGGGATCCCAGCTTGGGTCAGGTGATGGGACAGCCTTTATAAGTGCACGTGTATAAGGATGCCATGGATTTTTTATAATATCGGATGCCTTCCCAATTTCCATTATATTACCGAGATACATTACAATTATACGGTCAGCCATATAATAAACAGATGCAATATCATGGGATATATACATTATAGTTAGATTTTCCTTCTCCCTTAAATCCTTTAACTTATTCATGAAAGATGCCCTTAAAGATACATCAAGCATTGATGTTGGTTCATCTGCTATAATAAAACTTGGGTCTATAGATATGGCCCTGGCAATACCAACTCTTTGCCTTTCACCCCCTGATAATTCGTATGGAAATCTATATTGGTATGATTCAGCAGGAGATAATTCCGAATTTTCCATTGCTGATTTGGCCATATTTTGTGTTTCCATTATGTCGTCGGTGGTTTTATTTCCAATTATTGGTTCTGAAACTATATTTATAACTCTCATTTTTGGATTCAGGGAATCAAACGGGTCCTGAAAAATCATCTGTGTCTTTCCCCTGAATTTTTTATAATCTTTATTTTTTCGTTTGATTTTACTTATATCAACATAATCCTCATTATCAAAATAAAATTTTACTTCCCCAGATGTCGGCTTTAAAATTCCTATTAAAATTTTAGCCAGAGTACTTTTGCCAGAACCGGATTCACCAACAAGTCCAACTATTTCACCCTTTTTTATATTAAATGTTAAATTCGTTACTGCGTGAACAACTTTTTTTTCAGAATTGTATATATTCCCAATAAATGATCCCCTAAGATCAAAATGCATTGTTGTGTTATTTGCTTCTATAATATTCTCTGTACTGCTCGCATAATTATTTGTTTCTTTAATTGCCCTTTTATTTTCTTTAATATTTTGAGCATAAAAACATGCACTATAATGCCTATCATTAATGTAAATTTTTTCTGGTTCTTTTGTAGTGCATATACTTTCCTTCATATAGCAACGTTCCGCAAACTTGCACCCTTCTGGCAAATTTATTGGTGAAGGCAGTCTTCCAGGTATTCCTTCAACGTGATGTTTTGCATTTTTAAGATTCGGATAACTTTTTAATAACTCTATAGTATATGGATTATGTGAGTTTTTATAAATATCCTTTGCGCTGCCATATTCCATTATAGAACCTGCGTATAGAACTGCTATATCATCTGCAAGTTGTGATACCACCCCTATATCGTGCGATATAATTATTATTGATTTTATTATCCCATCACTTTTTAGTTTTTTTAAAGCACTTATAATTTCGGCCTGGGTGATTACATCCAGTCCTGTAGTTGGCTCGTCTGCGATTATAATTTTGGGATTTAACGCTAGTGCCATAGAAATTATAGCTCTCTGCTTCATTCCACCGGATAATTCATGCGGGTATGAATTTCTTATTTCAGGAGATAAGCCGGTGATTTTGAGTAGTTCAATGACTTTTTTGTTAATTTCATTTTTATTTAGATTTGTATGAATCTTAAAAACCTCTGCTATTTGCTTCCCTATCGTATAAACGGGATTAAATGAATTCATTGCACCCTGAAATATCATTGATATATCTTTCCATCTTATATTCCTCAATTTTTGACTAAGAATTTTGCTGCTTTTCCTTGATTTTTTTGTTTTGCCATTTAAATAGTTATTATCATACAATGAGATTGAACCATTTATGACCGCATTGTGTGGTAACAGCGACATTATTGCGTAAGCTATTGTACTCTTACCGGACCCTGATTCGCCAAGTATACCTAGAGATCTACCCTCCTGAAGTTTTAAATTGACATTTCGAACTGCTTTTACTGTGCCGGCATAAGTATCAAAACTTACCGATAAATTGTCTATAGTAAGTAAGTCTTTCCCAGAATTTTTATCCAAGGTTTCATTTGATTCAATCATTATCTACCACCTAAATTGGGATTTGCAACCTCGTCTATTCCTCTAGCTATGAATATAAATGCCAGGATAAATAATGTAATTGTTATCAATGCTGGCAATACTACCCATGGTTCTGAACCTAGGATAAAGTAATTTGTGAGGAAACCCGATAACATTCCACCCCATGTGGGAATTGTTAATGGCACTAAACCAAGAATTTCGTATGTTGAAATAGCCCCAACTGCACCACCTATATTTACGGCGGCTAAATAAGATAACAATGATGCCATATTGGGAAGTACGTGTCTCCTCATTATTTGTAATGTACTCATATTTGATACTATAGCCGAATCTACAAATGTTCTGCTTTTTACGCTCCTTATTATCCCTATAAGAGAGAATGTTACAAACGGCCAACCAAGCAATGCAAATATTAAAATAAGATTATTAAGAGTGGGACCAAGTATTGTGGCAAGAACGATATATAACGGAAGTGTTGGTATTAAAAATATTGAAAGTGAAAGAGTTTCCACAAATGCACTTACCATACCTTTGTAATAACCTATATACATAGCAACAAAAACAGCAATGAATATAGTTAAAATACCAGCTATAAATCCAACTTCCATATCTGGTAAAAAGCTCTCTATATATATACTAAATACGTTATTATATGCACTGTTTAAACCTAATGGTAAAGCCACGCCGGATTTTGTGTGCAAAGTTGGACCAATCACAGTAGGTACGCCTTCCAATGAATACATATGTAAATTTGAACCTGATATAAATACCGCATTTGCATATCCATTTCCTTTCAGGTTATATTCGTTTTCTAAAATGTATGGAGACGTTATGACTTTATTTGTATTGGTGACCCATGTGGTTGCATTTACCGTAGGGTATGAAGAGCTTAAAAGGAATGTCATTGAACCATGAATGGGGTTTGATAATAAATATTCACCAGCGGTACTATACGCATCTATACTTGCAACACTAAAAGGGGTTTTTATATTATTTGTAATTTCTAACATATTCTTTGATGTATTGTATGACATTGAATACAAATTATCTGATGAAGTTGTAATTAGAAAGTTACTGGGTATTCCTTTAGATCCAGATGTGCTGGATATGGCTAATATTGTATTACTTGCTGTATATATGTTAGTTTCATTACCCGTCAACAAATTTATCTTGTATACTGAATGCCCGGAAATTTCATATGAACTGTTAAATCCAGATGAAAATGAACTGTACTGATATGCACTGGGTATGTACATATCTGAGTTATCCATTTTTGTAGAAATTGATTTATAAATTGTTCCATTAATAGCATACATTAAACTTGTGTTATGTAAGCCTTCAACAATTAATCGTGCGTTGGTGTCAGAACCAAATTGATTTCCAACAAAATATAAATTTATAGGTTTATATGACAATTTATGTGTCCATAACTCTTTTAGGCCGTATGTATAGTATGCATTTACGTATGTCCCAGTTTTATTTGTTGAAACAGTATTTATAAAGGATGGGTTATCACTCAAAACCTGTGTAATTTCTTGATCTGCAACATTTGTTGGCCTGCTATAATAAAATGTTCCTGTACTCACAATTGCTTTTGTAATATTTCCGGATACAGTTAAATTTTGGGGATGTAATTGTGATATTGTTGCACCATTATGAGTTGGAGTACATTCTAATTGTTCAACGTATATGCTATGATTTGTTGCAGCCATTAGGTATGTTTCAAATACTAAACCAGTAGTCACTGGAGTAAAGGCAGTAAGAGAGATTGCACTTCCGTTTGTTTTAAACAATTGAGTTACATTTCCATTATTAGTTGAGATGGCAAATACATAATTACTTCCATTTATACTTCCCGCCATAAATGTATAATAGTCATATGAGTTTTCTCCTAGAGTGCTTGTGATGTTTACATTTAGATTTGGAGTAAAATTAAGATGGCTATCCATTACCTGCACTGGAGTGAAATAATCCTCTGCTGGAACAGCCAGAAATGGGTCACCATGTGCCAGAAGTGGTGATATTAATGTAATAATAACGAATGCTACCATAATATAGAAACCAACCTTCCCAAATTTCGATCTATAAAATACATCCCATTGCTTTTTAAAAGCTTTATAAGATAATTTTATATTATCCTTTATAACTTTTTTATTAAATTTCATACCTTCACCCTCGGGTCTAACCATGCATGAATGAAATCAATTATAGAATACGTTATAATTACAACCAGTGAAAGAATAAATAATCCCGCCTCTATAACTGTATAATTTTCATCCAGTGTATTTGTATAAAGTAGCCTGCCCATGCCTGGAACCCCAAAAATAATTTCAGTTACCACTGCACCGCTCATAAGGAATGCAAATTCAAGTGCCATTCTTGTTGATTCAGGGACCATTGCATTTCTAGCAGCATGATGGAGCATTATTCCGGAGTTTGACACTCCTTTTGCCTCGGCCGTTTTTATATAATCTTCGCCAAGCGTTGATACCATTATACTTCTCATTGTAAGTAAATGACCCATAACTTCAATTACCATAATTGTCAAAATTGGCATTGCAAAGTAATGCACCATTTTTTCAAATTCACCTAAGGTTGGATGCGATAAAAGTGGGGCAAGCCGGAAATGCGCAACCGTTGTTGGGAAATAGGGTAAATAAACTACAAGGACCAGGTAAACAACTATTGCCATGGCAAAAAATGGAATTGAATTCAAAATTGTAGCACCTGTAATTATTGGTGCCTCAGATTTCTTTCCTCTGATAAAGGCAGTTAATATACCAAGTGGTATCCCAATTATAAATGAACCCACTGCAGCAACACCGAATATAATTAAAGTATAAGGGAGTGCAGCATCAATTAATGATATTACTGGGTCATTCAAATTCGACAAACTCACACCAAAATGAAATGTAAACATATCTTTGAAATATATTATAAACTCAGTTAAACTAAACTTATTGTTTGGATTTATTCCATATTCTTTGTATATTGCATGTATGGCCGTAGGAGTTGGATGCCTTAAACTATGTATGTAAAGTTCCGCGGGATTTCCCGGCATCAAACGAAGTAAAACATATAGAATTACAACAACAAATAGTACAAGAACTACAGATTGTATAACCTTTCTCACTATTATAAACGGATTCATAACGAAATGACAATTTAATATTATTATTTATATGTTTCCTTTAGAAATATTAGTTGCTTAATATTTAATTAAAATTTTAAATATAATTTGTTGATATTTAATATTATATAAAACTGTTTATTTAATCAAAATTAATTCAATAAATATTGATAAAACTCATTTTACAAAATATTTAAAACTCAATGTTTTAAATATTCAGATAAATATTATAATACTTCTGTTAATGGTTAAAATTGTATTTCTGTTGAACTTATAGTTAAGCAAACGGCATTTATCTTCCCAATGACGGCATTAAATTCTTCTTAAAGCCTTTTTAGTTTTACCTCAAGGATTTATCACTTAATGAAATATGACGATCTATACTTTCTATTTCTGTATGAAGGACACACATAGACATCTGAAGCCTTTAACAAGACATTCGTAATTTAAAGTTTTCCAGTGAATTAAATTAGTAGAAGTAATGTAAGGTCTTTTACTTGTTAATATATTTTAAATGAATATAAATTACTCAACAACGATGGTAAAAATATTGCATTTAATTACGTGATAATTGGGGCTGCGAGTTAATTGGGTATATAATCTGTAAAGTATATTATAAGCATCTAAGGCATTTTGTTTGTTTAAGTGATTTTATATTGGTGAAACCAATAATATATAATGTTTGACAGCAAATTATTATCGGGCAAGAATATTCTTGTTACAGGTGGAGGCACTGGTCTTGGAAAGCAGATGTCAGAAACTTTTCTGAAGCTTGGTGCCACAGTATCAATAATTAGCAGAAAGGATGAACACCTTAATGAAGCAAAAGATTATTTTAAAGTCCTTGGATATAAAATTGAAACGGAAAAATGCGACATAAGAAATCCGGAAGAAATAAAAAATGCAGTTGATGCTATAGAATCCAGAACAGGCAAAATAAATGTTTTGATAAATAATGCTGCTGGGAATTTTATAAGCAGAACTGAGGATTTATCCCCTAAAGGATTTGATACAATAATAGATATAGTATTAAAAGGAACCACATATGCTTCTCTTGAGATGGGAAAAAGATGGGTCTCTGGTTCAATTAAAGGAACTATTTTGAGCATAGTTGCAACATATGCATGGACCGGATCAGGATATGTTGTTCCCTCTGCAGTGTCAAAGGCCGGTGTTCTTGCACTTACAAGATCACTGGCTGCAGAATGGGGGCATAAGGGGATCAGAACTGTTGCCATAGCTCCAGGGGCATTCAAAACTGAAGGGGCCTGGTCAAGGCTATTGCCAGGCCAGGAATATGAAAAGGAGATAATATCAGGAAATCCTGAAAGAAGGCTGGCTACAAAAGAAGAAATAGCTAATATAGCAGCATTCCTTATTTCTGATATGGCATCGTATATTAATGGAGAAGTTGTAACAGCAGATGGCGGGCAATCATTGTATGGTTCAAGTATGTTCAATATGATGGAACAGCTGCCGGATGAAATATGGAAAATAATGCGCCAGAGATGAATATATAAAATAATTTTTTCTTAACTTATAAGAATATATTTTAATAATAACATTGCAATAAACTCAAATGGCATCTAACGCAAGAGTAAGGTATCTTATTACAACATTCGGATCTGTTATTACAATACTATCAGGAATTATAGTTTTGCTTGTTCTGTTCATTTCTGGGCTGGCAGGTGCGGGCCAGCTCCTTTTTTTCAATCCGGCAGGATTTGCAATTATTGGCAGCTCAGTAGTGCTTGCAGTTATACCAGTTATCTGGATTATACTTGCTTACCTTATATATTCACTGGCACATGGAACTAGAAGAAAGGACAAATTTGTAAATGGCATAATTATTATAATACTGGGCTTTATAATACTTATAATGGGTGGCGGATTTATAATTGGTCCTGTTCTGGATATTGTTGGAGGCTTCTTATTGATACTGTAATGCACAAAATATCTGAAGCCGATGGAATTTTATAATTAAATCATTATAATTTCTGGAAATGTCCAGAATAATATTAAATACTGATAATAATTAACATGGCTATGGACAGTATATTTAAACTGGGTTTTCAGAAGAAAGAAACAGTAAGGCAGGCAGCAGGTGAAAGCCTGAAGAGATTCATTTTGATAGCTATTGTTGCTGGATTACCGGCATTTCTTGAAGGTTTTGATGGTGAGATATACTCTTTTGGATCAACTTATATTGTTCCCGCATTAACTGGACCAACATACCTTTCAATCGGGTTAATACTTACGGGATATGCAATAGGCATAGCAATATTCAGCCTCGTTGGGGGATTCCTGTTTGACAGGTATTCGGTAAAAAATACCGTTATTCTTTCCGTTGTTGTATTCTCTGCATTTACAATAATGACTGGATTTGTAACCACAACTCCTGAACTCTTCGTAGCAAGGCTTGGCGTTGGAATAGGAGTTGGAATATTTCAGCCAGCAGGCGTTGCACTTCTGGGCGACATATTTTATGAGACCAGAGGAAAGGCAGTATCTGTATGGGCAACATTCTTCTCAATCGGCCTTTTCGCATCACCGTATCTTATAGAACCGTTTCTTCCAGCGTTCAGGCTTCCATTTGAAATATCTGGTGCGCTTGCAATAATAATACTTGCACTTGTAATAATGATAATACCTGTTACTTATAAAAAAGAAAAACCAACAACGAAATTGAATGTAAAAAATGTGTTCAACAGGAATATTATACTATTATCAATATCTGTTTTCTTCTTTGGAATAGCACTATTTGCTGGATATTTAGGATACTTCTCCGATTACTTGATAAAAGGGCTGCTCTTATCCAATGGCAATGCAGCGATAATAGCTTCAATGGCCGGAGCAGGAGGATTCATAATGGCTTTCCCCATAGGATTTACAGCAGATAGGATAGGAAGAAAATACATGGTTATTGTAACATCCGTTCTCATAGCAATAGGGTCGGCTGGGATGTTTTTCCTGTTCACATCATTTGCAGGGCTTGTTGTTTCCACATTCATTTTCGGATCGGGTTGGGGAGTTTATGTAGATCTTCTGGTAGCACTGGGACAGGATTCTGTCGAAGACAGAATAGTTGGGACAATTTCAGGATTTCTTTTTTTTATATTCAACGTTGGAACAATAATTGGCGGTCCACTTTATGAGGCTTTACTTCCAATGGGATTCAAAAAAACTTCATTGATATCTGTTATTATCCCTGCTATTCTTGCTGTAGTATTTGTATTATTTACAAAGAAGATGACAAAAAGCACCATTGAAGAACACCCTGAATTTGAAAAACAATCTTCTTAATTTTTTAATTTTGCCTTGAATTTCTTAATTTGTAAATATGCCTGTGCAAAAAATACAGGATTACTAACATTATTACTGTTGGCAATGCTGCATAATATGTGAAATCCCTGAATGAAAGGTAAATATTTGATACTGCAGTGTAAATTACAAGTATGACGGCTGCAGCGCCTATCATGTAATCTGCAATTTCTAGCCTTTCCATAGAATTCATATTTTTATCTTATATATTAACTTTTATGGGCATAAAACATAAAAATGCCAGAGATTACAGAAGATAATTAATATAGATTAATACAATATTTATTAATGAATGTGGAAGATTATATTATTAAAACAAGGGAATATTTTCATGAAACCCCGGAACTGAGCTTTAAGGAATACAAAACTGCTGATAAAATAGAAGAGGAATTAAGAAATATGGGGCTTACTCCTAAAAGGACCACAGAAACTGGTGTTATAGCAGATATCAAGGGAAATGGAAATAAAACGGTTGCGATAAGGGCTGATATCGATGCTTTGCCAGTTACTGAGGAAAATAAAGTAAATTATGTATCTCAAACCAAAGGGGTTATGCATGCCTGTGGCCATGACACACATATGGCAATGCTTCTTGGTGCAGCAAAAATGTTGATTGCAGAAAAGGAAAACCTTAAAGGGAATATAAGATTAATTTTCCAGCCTGCTGAAGAATTGCCCCCGGGAGGTGCTGTTGACATGATAAAAAATGGTGCTCTGGATAATGTTGATTACATAATAGGCCAGCACATCTGGGGCTTATTTCCTGCAGGAAAAGTAGCTATATATTATAAGGAAATGATGGCAAATGCAGATGAATTTGATATAAAAATTCATGGCAGGGGAGGCCATGGATCTGCACCACAGGATTCTATAGATGCAGTGTATATAACAGCGCATTTAATAGAAATGCTTAACACAATAGTATCAAGAGAAATAGACCCACAGGAACCGGCAGTAATAACTACAGGAACAGTAAATGCAGGTTACAGGTATAATATAATAGCAGCACATGCAGAACTGACCGGTACAGTAAGAACGTTCAGCACCGATGTCCAGGAAAAGATAATAAAAAGAATTAAAAATATTCTGGAAGGCCTTAAATCTATTTATGGAATTGAATATGAATACGAATACAAAAAGGGATATCCTGTGCTTATAAATAATGAAAAGGTTTCCAGAATTATAGAAGATGCAGCGGAAAAGATTGTGGGTAAAGACAACATAATGCATCCAAAGCCAAATATGGGAGGCGAAGATTTTGCATATTATCTGCAGAAGATTCCAGGAGCTTATTATTTTCTGGGCGGCATGAATAAAGATAAGGGATTTGATTCGCCAAACCATTCTCCAACATTTGACGTGGATGAAAGTGCGCTTTATACTGGATCAAAGATCCTGAAGGAGGTTGCAATGGAAATACTGGACAGGGAATAAAATATACTATTTTTTTATAATAAACTATTTATGAGTTGGTAAATTTCTATATTATGAGTTTTAAATCTGAATTTACAATTGACGTTATAGATACACATACGGAAGGAGAGCCTACAAGAATTATATTCTGGAATGATGTGCCAAAGAATTTGAAAGATGCGCTTTCAGTAAGGAAATACTTTATTGAACATTATGATTACATAAGAAAAATTTTACTTATGGAGCCAAGGGGGCATAAAGACCAGTTTGGTGCAGTTTTGCTTCCTCCTGTTAATCCAGATAGTGATTATACTGTCCTTTACCTTACAACGGATTCTTACCTTGATATGTGCGGGCATGCAACTATAGGGATAAGCACTGCACTTGTTAGCCTTGGATACATTAAATGTGAAGGGAGTGAGAAAACACTGACTTTTGACACTGTAGCAGGGACCGTTAAGGCCAGAGTGAAGATAGAAAATGGAGAACCAGTATCTGTATCAATAATAGATGTTAAATCTTATTTTGTAAAACAAATAGATATACTTCTAAATGGAAAAGAGATCAAAGTAAACATTTCATATGGCGGAAATTTCTATGCAATTGTAAAATCCGATGATATTGGTATCGATGTTGAGCCGCATAATATAGAGAAATTAATAAATTATGGAAAAATTATAAGAGAAAAATCCTATGAAGCACTGAAAATATTATACCCTGAAAACCGTAAAAATCTTTATCCGCTTGCAATGATAACGGATAGCAAACATGATTACAGAGCGGTGGTAACATTTTCTGGCAACAGCTTCGATAGATCACCATGTGGAACAGGAACAGCTGCCAGGGCTGCTTTGCTTGTCCATGATGGAAAATTAGATTTAAACGGGGAATATGTTAATGAGTCAATAATCAGAACAAAGTTTTCATGCAAAATTATATCCTCTGAAAACATAAATGGAAATACAGTTATTGTCCCAGAAATTACTGGCAGAGCATGGATTACACAGTTATGCAAAATAATTGTACAGCCAGATGACCCATTGAAAGGTGGATTTTTAGTTGAATGATCTGACTTGTAATGATATACAGGACTTTCAATTTTATTGCATTTGTATTTTGATAGCCCCAGGACTTTGGTGTGAGTCACTCCGTTCAAATTATTTTAAACCTGTAAATGTGGCAATATCTGTGAAAGATTTCGCCCTCTTTCTCAAAGATGTGCCTGACGCATACCCGAAGGCAAGGAAGCTCGATCTTGTAATGGACAACATGAACGGGCATTTCCCGAAATCCATAACAGAGACATTCGGCGAAAATGAGGAAAAGAAGATGATCTCAAGGCCGGAATTCCATTATACACCGAAACACGGAAGCTGGCTGAACATCGCTGAAATAGAGATCAATGTCATGGACATGGAATGCACAAAGAGGCTATTCGAATCCTATAACGAACTGGAAACAAGCGTGAATGCATGGCAGAAGAGGATGAACAAGAAAAAGGCAAAGATCAAATGGTCTTTCACAAAGGAAAAAGCAGATACAAAACTTTCAAAATACATACAACATAATTAATATGTCATGACACTAGTTTTGTAAAACAATATTTTTTATCAAGATTTATAAATTAGTAAAATTATTGTTTCTCCCCATATGCTGCACCGCCAGGAGTTTCCACTATAACTTCATCGTTTTCTTCAAGCACCGTTGAAAATTTGCTTGGCATTGATTTCTTCCTGCCGTTGCTTATTATGTAAAGCTTGCCAGTTTTTCCTGGAAATCCACCATGAAGACCCCATGGAGGTATTATAAATCTATCGGCAATAACAGATATATATGTTCTGCTCCTTACTTTAAATGAACGGACAATTCCTTCGCCGCCATGGTATTTTCCTTTTCCATAACTGTTTTTCCTGAGATTGTATTTTGTGAAGAAAAATGGGTATTCCTTCTCTGCAATTTCAACAGGAGTATTTAATGTATTTGTCATATTGCTATGTATTCCGGATTCACCATTGGAATCGTATCTTCCACCGTTGCCACCACCGATTGTTTCATAATATGACCAGTATTTATTTCCGTATTTTCCCCCAAGCATTAAATTCATCATTGTGCCTGATGATGCTGCAGGTATATAGTCAAGAAATTCGCTCAGTGCCCTCAATGTTACATCTGCCATTCTCTGTGTTGTTTCCACATTTCCACCGGAAACCGGGTAATTTCTTTCAGGGTTTACCAGCGAACCGTATGGCGCCTTAATAGTAATTATCGAGTAAAAGCCCTCATTTGTAGGTATAGAATATCTCATTGCACTTCTTATTGCATATGCCACAGCAGAAAATGTTACACCTTCCACTGCATTTAATGGATACTCTATTTCTTTATGGGTTCCTTCAAAATCTGCAATAACGCCTTCATCGCTTATTTTTAAATTCATATCTATATTTATCTTTTCAACTCCCTTTTCCAGGTAATCTGTTGCCTTATATTCTCCAGATCTCCACTCTTTCAGTGCCATTAATGATAACTCTCGGGAATGGCTTATAAGTTCATCCCATGAAGATAATATTTCATCTGCGCCATATTTTGCCTTCAGTTCATTTACCCTGTTTATTCCCATTTTGTTTGCAGATATCTGTGCATTTAAATCACCCTTTGCAGTTTCAGGGTCTTTAAAATTTGATAGTATTATTTTTATAACATCAGGAGTAATAATCACAGGAGGTATTACCATGCCTTCCTGGAAAATATTTCTTGCATCTGGATTCAGGCTGCCGAAAACAGGGCCGCCGACATCCACATTGTGTGCCTTGTTAATTACATAGCAGAATAATTTATCCTTATCATAAACAGGAGCTATTATCGTAACATCGTTGAGGTGAGTCCCTGATATATACGGATCGTTTGTTATAAGCATTTCATTTTCTTTTAATTTTATTTTATTTTCTTTCATATAATTTATAATGTTTTTAGACCCAATTTTAAAAGATCCAAGATGCACTGGAATATGCTCGGCCTGAGCTATTATTCTCCCTTCTGAATCGATAACGGCACAGCTATGGTCCATTCTTTCCCTTATATTTGGCGATATAGCCGATCTTTTTAATGCAACTCCCATTTCTTCTGCTATAAATTGTGTAGCCTTTCCTATAATTTCCCAATCAGTCATAATCTCACCGCCCTTAATTCATTGTTTTTCCCGCGAAATACTTTCCATTTCGGTGGCACAAATGTGCTTGAACCGTCTTCCTCAATTACAGCAGGCCCGTTTATTTCCTTGCCTAATGGCAGAGAATTTCTGCTGTAAACATCAACATCTTCCCATTTGCCGTTTATATAAATCTTTCTTTTATATGGCTGTACATTCTTATTTTCGATATTATTTATATCAGGCTTTATTCTTTTCTTAACTGCAAAAACTCTTATTGTAAGTATTTCCACCGGCCTTTCCAGTGTAAATCCAAAGGTTTTGTCATGCGTTTTTGTAAAATCCTTTATTATTTCATCTTTATCAGGAGTTGTTACAGGTATTGTTAATTCCGATCCCTGGCCAACGTATCTGCAATCTGCATACCTTATAAATTCTGGATCCTTTACCTGGTATTGAAGGCGCTGCTCCAGTTCATTAAAGCCTGCTTCAAGATCCTCCGGATATGACATTCTTGCTTCGTATTTAATATCGGCAAGAAGCATTCCAAGAGCACTGAATACTCCTGGCTCTGGGGGTATTATAACATTTTTTATTCCCAGTTCATCGGCTACAGGCATGGTAACCTGTGGCCCTGCACCGCCAAAACCAAATAATGTATATTCTGCCGGGTCAAGCCCCCTTTCTACTGTTACAAGCCTTATTGCCCTTGCCATTTCAAGATTTGCCAGTTTTATTGCAGATTCTGCTACTTTATATGGATCACCAAGTTTTTCCAGTGCTTTCAATGAAAGGTCTTTTCTGAGAATTTTATCTGATCCTGACATTTTATCGTTTATAATTCCCATGACAAGGTTTGAATCTGTAAGAGTGGGCTCTTTGCCGCCACGATTGTATGCAACTGGCCCAGGTTCTGAACCTGCACTCATAGGCCCTATGTTCAGTGCACCGGTTTTATCCTTCCATATAACAGTACCCCCGCCTGAAGATACTTCAGAAAGGTCAATGAAAGGGAATCTTACAGGGTATCCGGATCCTTTTACTATCCTCCCATGATGTGATGATCCACCAACTTCATATTCTGCAGTAATTTCCACATTATTGTTTATGACTGTACCTGCCTTTGATGTGGTACCGCCCATATCAAAGCTAATAACTTTATCAATTCCCAGTATGTTTGAAAACTCACTTGCAGCTATTACCCCTGCTGCAGGTCCTGATTCTATAATGTTTACCGGCTTTTTTATAACTTCATCTACTGAAACAAGGCCACCTGCATTTGACATCATATTTATTTCCGGAGAACCAAACTGAGCCAACACTGATTTCAATCTTGTCAGGTAACTGGAAACAACAGGCATAAGAACGGAATTTACAACCGTTGTTGATGTCCTTTCATATTCCCTGGGCTCAGGAGAAACATCGTATGAAATTGAAATATTATCAAAATATTTTGATAAATAGTTTTTAATGTTAATCTCGTTCTCAGGCCTCATATACGAATGCAAAAAGCATACAGCAATAGATTTTACCTTATTTTTTAGCATTGAATTTATAATTTCCTCCAGTGATGATGTTTCTGCTTTCTTTATTATATGGCCATTTACATCTGTTCTCTCATCAACTTCATAACGGAGTTTAGAAGGTATCAGAGTTTTTGGCCTGTGAAAATCAAGATTGTAAAGTTCTGGCCTGTTCTGCCTGCCTATTTCTATTACATCCTTGAATCCTTTAGTAGTTAAAAGTGCTGTTTTTGGTAGTTCAAGCCCATACTGGCCCAGCAATGAATTTGTTGCAATTGTTGTTGCATGGACAAACTCATCGATATTTTTATTAAGATATTTGCTTAATCCATCCATTACTGCCTGCTCTGGATTTGCCGGCGTTGTTGGAACCTTATAATAGTGTATTTCATCATCTATTATGATTATATCAGTGAAGGTTCCACCTATATCTATTGATACTGTAACCATGGCTTTGTGATTGGCTTTTACGTTATTAATATTTTCACAGAAACTTAAAATTTTTGCTTCATGATGTGCTGATATCCCAGATTTTGGTATAAACTGGCTGTTAAACGCTTTAATTCCCTGAAAGCCTGTAGCTCATGGAAGCAAGGCGCTTAGAAATTTCATTATAATACTGGTTACCTTTTAATATTTCATTATAAAATTCTATGGCTTTATCATAATCGTATACATTAACAGGTTTCGGCACACCATCCTTGCCGCCAAGACAAAATGAGTATTTTACAGGGTCTGAAAATGATGGTGAATTTCCATAGACAAGTTCCGATAAATATGATAAAGCCCTTATTGTTGATTTTGATAATCCTGGTATTTCCATTAAATCTTGAAATGAATCTGGATTGTATTCAAACAAATCCTTCATTTTCTGCCAGTTTATTTTATAATTTAAATCAAGAACAGGGGCAGATTCCATGAAATTATCAAGAGAACGCTGCTTGCTGTACTTCAATGGATTGTCCTTAATTATATCTATTATTCCTTTTCTATTTTCCATGCTTTTTTTGGTCGAAAGATCCAGCATTATATTTTTTTCAAATCCTGATATTCCGTTTCTGCCATCATCGTATAATGGAATTTTATTGTTTTTCCAGTGGTAACGCCTTGCAAGCCTTGAATCTTGATTCATTCCCTGCTCCACTATTGCATAATTCCCATTGTAATCCATTATTATAAATTGCATATAAAGGTCAAAGCCATCCTGCAATAATTTTTCATCCACTTTTGCTATGGATTTTGCATCTTTTTTTATTCGGTATAAATATTTTTCTGGAATATTGCCTTCTAACTTTATTTTTTCTATTTCCTGGCTTATGTTGCCCATATGTTTTCCTTTTCCACCAACAATTCTCAGATCATCGCCTCTGTTTATATGATCTTTTAATGCGCTCAGTGTTGCTGTTGTTGTTCCACTTGAATTCCAGTCAAATCCTATTGCAAGGGAAAATGAATGAAACCAGAAAGGATCTGCAATTTTATCAAGCAGAAAATTCTCATTATAGTTCTGTATTATAATATCGGAAATGATTCCGCCAAGCTTCACCATTCTCTTATAAAGATACTCTGGTGGATGGCCGTAATGCAATGGCATTATAGCGGAACCGTGATTTTCCATAATATGGCATAAGCAACAGTGCTTATATTTTTTTCTTTTAATGCATGATGCAATTATAATTCTTGCAGCAAGCCTGAGATTGACATGTCTTTTTTAGCCAGTGATATTATAATAATCCATAATCTCCGGTTATTTGATCCAGAATATCATCCTCATCCGGGCCAAGCCCTATACAGGTAACAGACCCTGGCATTATCTGCGTAAAGCCTGCATCAGTAATTGTTTCACTTATTACCCCTAAAATTTTGCACTCTTCCTTAATTTTATAGATTTCCTCTAAATTATCAACCTTAACAACAACCTTTTTTTGCCCGGTTTCATACCATTCATTAAAAATTTTCTTGTTTTTTTTCATTGATATTAAAGTACATGCAACTGCTGCATGTGCAACCTGTGCTGCAATTTTGCCTTTACCCATTGCAAGGTCTTTTCTAACAGCAATTACCATTTTTACCATGGAACATCCTTCATTTTAAATTTATATGCTAGTATATTTACTCCCCTGTGTATTGGCGGCGTTATTATTAATATTACTGCTACTGGAATAAGGTCTCC